>CALKYK010000203.1 GCA_938003715.1 uncultured Gammaproteobacteria bacterium | reverse complement strand
CATCAGCACGATCATCGGCAGTGCACTCCAGCCGAGCCAGGCGCCGAGCGCGCCGAGCAGTTTGAAGTCACCGTATCCCATGCCTTCCTTGCCGGTCAGCAGGCGAAACAGGTGGTAGATGCTCCAGAGCGACAGGTAGCCGGCCAGCGCGCCGATGATTGCCGTTTTCGGCTCGATGAACAGGACCTGGCTGCCCGGGAAAGGATGGAACAGCGACAGCGCGAGGCCGAACCACAGGAGCGGCAGCGAAATCGAATCCGGGATGATCTGGCGGTCGATGTCGATGACCGAGATCGCGATGAGGCAGAACGTCAGCAGCATCGCTGCGGCCGCCTCCCAGCCGAATCCGAAGCGCCAGGCGACTACGGCAGAGGCGACGGCGGTGATGAGTTCGATGGCCGGGTAGCGCGCCGAAATCGGCTTGCCGCAGCCGGCGCATTTGCCGCCGAGCAGCACGTAGGACAGGACAGGGATGTTCTGCAGGGCCGAGATGCGATGGCCGCAGGAGGGGCAGCGCGAACGTGGCGCCAACAGGTCGAAGCGGCCGTCGGGCAGCGCCGTCGCCGGTTCCGCCGCGAGCTCGGCACACTGCTCGCGCCATTCGCGTTCCATCATGATTGGCAGCCGGTGGATGACCACGTTCAGGAAGCTGCCAATTAGCAGGGCGAAAAGGAACGCGACCGCGATGAAGGCCAGCGGCGACTGGCTGAATACCTCTGCCATACGAATTCCTCGTCAACGCAAACGGCGCCCGTCAAGGGCGCCGTTCGATTATGCGGATTTGCAAATGGATTCGGAAATCCGTGCCCGGTACCGGATCTAGATGACGGAACCCATCTTGAAGATCGGCAGGTACATCGCGACGACGAGGCCGCCGACCAGGATGCCGAGGGTGGCCATGATCAGCGGCTCGAGCAGGCTCGACAGGTTGTCGACAGCGTTGTCGACGTCTTCCTCGTAGAAGTCCGCCACCTTCGCCGACATCTCGTCCAGCGAGCCCGATTCCTCGCCGACCGCGATCATCTGGATCACCATATTCGGGAACAGGTCGGTGTTTTCCATGGCCTGCTGCAGGCGCTGGCCGGTGGCAACCTCATCCTTCATCTGCAGGACGCCGACTTCGTAAACGATGTTGCCGGTCGCTCCGGCGACCGAATCGAGAGCCTCGACCAGCGGCACGCCGGCCGAGAACATCGTCGACAGCGTGCGCGCGTAACGGGCGATCGCGGCTTTCTGCAGGATCGGACCGATGACCGGCGTCTTCAGCGCAGTGCGGTCGAGGAAATGCCGCATCGGCCGCGAGCGCTTCTTGAAGTAGAAGAACACGTAAATGCCTATACCGATCGCGATGCCGAGTATCCAGCCCTGCTCGCGAACGAATTGCGACAGGTCGATGACCAGGCGCGTGAACGCCGGCAAGTCGGCACCGAAGCCCCTGAACAGGTCCTCGAATGCCGGGATTACGAAAATCAGCAGGATGATCGTCACAACGAAAGCGACCACGAGGACGGCAGCCGGGTAGGTCAGCGCCTTTTTGATCTTTTTCTTGATCGCTTCGGTTTTTTCCTTGTACGTCGCAATTTTGTCGAGCAGCGTCTCGAGCGCACCGGCCTGTTCACCGGCCTCGACCAGGTTGATGAAAAGGTCGTCGAAGTGCAGCGGGTGCTTGGCCAGCGCCTCGGCGAGCGCGCTACCGCCCTCGACGTCGGCCTTGACCGCCAGAATGAGCTTCTGCATCGCGGCATTCTCGTGACCGTTGCCGACGATTTCGAAGGATTGCACGAGCGGGATGCCGGCGGCCAGCATCGTCGCGAGCTGACGACTGAAAATCGCGATGTCGCCCGGCGTGACCTTGGCCGTGCCCTTGAAAAGTCCGGGGCTCTGCTTGCGAATCCGACTCGGCACGACGCCCTGGCGACGAAGGTCGGCGCGCACAGCGGCTTCGTCCGATGCCATGCTCTTGCCCTTGACCTTGTTGCCTTTCCGGTCCGTGCCTTCCCAGAGGAAAGGTGTGCTGCCTGCAACCGCTGTTTCTGCCATCTCGCTACTCGTTCATTGACTCAATCAGGCTACTCGATTGTAACCCTGTTCACTTCTTCCAGGCTGGTAACGCCGTCCTTGACTTTGTTGAGACCAGCCTGCCGCAAATCCAGTACCCCCTCTTTTTGTGCCTGGTCGGCGATCTGCATCGCATTGCCGCCTTCCATGATGATACGGCCCATCACTTCCGACACTTCCATGACCTGGAAGATACCGACCCGGCCCTTGTAGCCCTCGTTGCAGCTCTTGCAGCCCTTCGGGCCGAAGATCGACAGGCCTTCCTTCAGATCATTGTCGGTGAAGCCTTCTTTTTTCAGTGCCTCGGCCGGGATATCGCGCACTTCCTTGCAGTTGTCGCAGAGGCGGCGCGCGAGGCGCTGCGCAATGATCAGGCTGACCGAGGTCGCGATCGCGTAGGGCTTGACGCCCATGTCGACAAGGCGCGTCAGCGTGCGCGGCGCGTCGTTCGTGTGCAACGTCGACAGAACGAGGTGACCCGTTTGTGCGGCCTTGATTGCGATCTCCGCCGTTTCGAGGTCACGAATCTCACCGACCATGATCACGTCGGGATCCTGTCGCAGGAACGCTTTCAGCGCCGAAGCGAACGTCAGTCCCACCTTCGGGTTGACGTTGACCTGGTTGATGCCCGGCAGGTTTATTTCGGCCGGGTCCTCCGCGGTCGAAATGTTGCGGTCCTCGGTGTTCAGGATGTTCAGGCCGGTATATAGCGAAACCGTCTTACCGGAACCGGTCGGTCCGGTGACCAGTATCATGCCGTACGGTTTGGCCAGGTGTTTCTGGTACAGCCCCTTTTGCTTGTCGTCGTAACCGAGCACGTCGATGCCGAGCTTGGCGCTCGACGGATCGAGAATACGCAGCACGATCTTTTCGCCGAATAGGGTCGGGCAGGTGTTGACACGAAAGTCGATCGCGCGGTTTTTTGACAGCCGCATCTTGATGCGGCCGTCCTGCGGAACGCGCCGCTCGGCGATGTCCATGCGCGACATGACCTTGATGCGGGCGCAGACCTTGTTCGCCAGCGCGACCGGCGGCTGCGCGACTTCCGACAAAACGCCGTCGAGTCGCGTGCGCACGCGGAAAATCTTTTCGTAGGGCTCGAAGTGGATGTCGGATGCGCCGCGCTTGATCGCATCCAGCAGGACCTTGTTTACGAAGCGGACGACCGGTGCATCCTCGATGTCGTCCTTCGTGATGTCGTCGCCTTCCTCTTCGCCGCCGCCAACGTCGAGGTTCTCGAGATCGAAGTCGTCGTCGTCGAACGAAGACATTGTCGTGTCGACTGCCTCCAGCGCCTTGCCGATGCGTTCCTGCAGCTTCGCTTCCTCGACGACGACCGGGTCGATGCGCAGGCTGGTCTGGAACTTGACGTCGTCGATCGCCTGCAGGTTGGTCGGGTCGGATATGCCGAGAAACAGGCGCTGGCCGCGCTTGACCAGCGGCAGCACGCGGTGCTTGGCGAGGAGCTTCTGGTCGACGGCGCGCAGCGTGTCGAGGTCGATTTCGACGGCGTCGAGGTCCAGGAGTGGGACACCGAATTCATGTGAGGCGGCCACGGCAATCGCGCGCGAGTCGGCCATTTCGTTGGAAACCAGGTAGGAAACCAGGGGCTCCTTGGCTTTGCGTGCCGCGTCGGAGGCCTCGGCGATGACGTCCTCGCTGACAATACCGTCCTGGACCAGCCGGCGCGGCAGGCCTGACAGTGACGATTGGGACGCGGTGACAGCCATCGATGGATTATCCCGTAAGTCTCGTCGGTTCTTCTTCTGCGAGCGTCACAGTCTCACTGATCCAAGTGCCCGGATCAACTGGATTTTGTGCACTCGATCACAGTTGCAGAAATCCGACGAATCAAGCGCTGAAACCGGCGATTTCAGGGCTTTTCGACCCCGGACACCCGCGCCGATCACCGGCAATTCGAGGGCAGATAGCGCGGATCGACCGTCGGCGCAATATGCCCGGCACCGCCGTTCAGCAGTGCCCCCGCCGGTGGCGGCGCATTGCCGCAGCGCCATACGACGGTGTTGCCGGCCGTTTCGTACGGCGTGATCGATACGCTGGCGCCGATGATGTCCTGGTGCGCGAGCGGCCCGCCGAACGTAATGTCGATGCGGCCGTCGACAATATCCACCGAGCTGACGTAGCTTCCGCGCGAGTCGGTGGCGAGCGGCGTCATGCCGGCTGCGGCGCGATTCGCCGGCGCGACACCTCCGTTCGTGTACGCGTCGACAACCGGTACCTTCGCGCCGGCTGCGAAATTCAGCCCCTCTGAAACCTGTGCACGAACGGTGTACGTCTGATAGGCAGCGACGGCGAGCGAGGCAAGGATGCCGATGATCGCCACGACGATCATCAATTCGATCAGAGTAAATCCCCGGCAACGTTGTGTCATGAGGCGGAACCGCTTGTCGTTATTTGCTGGCCGGAGACCATCTTGCGATGTCATCACAATTTACAGGGCCGGCAGGCATCAATCTTGCGATTCGGTCTACGGAACAAATGTGAAGCAAATCACACTTGCCGGGAATTGACAAAACGCCCGCGAAAGCCTGTCGCCGATCGCCGACAGGCTTTCGCGGGCAAAAAAAAGCCCCGCCGAAGCGGGGCTTTTTGGTTCTGCACATGAAGTCCGGTTCGGACTCCAGGAGCGTCCTGTTACGGACGGCAGGCAGCCGGCAGCCACTTGTTCTGCAGGCCCGCACCGTTGGCGCAGGTCCAGCTTACCGAACCCTGGTTGTCCAGCGGCGTCAGCGTCAGCGTGTCGCCAGCGATGTTGGTGTTTGCATCGTTGCCGTAGGTAACCGTGATCACACCGGCAGCTACCGCTAACTGCGTGACATACTTACCGGTGATGTTCGTGGCAACTTCGATGCCCGCCTCGGCGTTGTCAGCCGGGAACGCGCCCTGGTCCTGGTAGTATTCCGTGACCGCAGCCTTGGCACCGCCGGCCAGGTTCAGGCCTTCAGATACCTGTGCGCGGATCGTGTAGTCCTGGTATGCCGGGATCGCGATGGCGGCCAGAATGCCGATAATTGCAACCACGATCATCAGTTCGATGAGCGTAAAACCCTGTTGTTTCCTCATGTCATCAGTCTCCGTGATTCGAGAGTGTCAGTCGATAAAGCGCAAAAACGATACGGCGATAAACCGCCTGTACAATCTGTAAAGCAAAGCGCGTGCCAATTCCGGCGATTTACTGGCAAGAGACTGTTTCTAATGGTTTTTTCGGTCTTTTTGACGTATTGTCGAAAGGTCGCCGGCGCGCGGTTTTTGCGACAGGTTTGGACATTCCTCGTCCAAAGCTGACAAAAAATGTCACCTCAGCCTATTCGATGCCGAGCTTCTTGATCCGGTAGCGCAGCTGGCGAAACGTCAGGCCGAGCAGCTTCGCGGCCGCGGTCTTGTTGTAGCGCGTCTTCTCGAGTGCCTCGAGTATCGCCTGGCGCTGCACGTCCTCGATCTGGTCGCCGAGGTCGCCCGACTTGCGCGGGATTGGTGCCGTGTCGTCGGTCTCGGGGCGCATCGCGAGATCGTCGGCGCCGATCGAGCCGCCGGCGCTCAATGTCACCGCACGCTCCAGCATGTTTTCGAGCTCACGGACGTTGCCGGGGAAGCGATAGGTCAACAACGTGCGTTTCGCACTGTCATCCAACGCATCGATCGACGAGTCGAGCTTTTCCAGGATATACCCGGCGAGCGCAAGGATGTCGTCGCCACGATCGCGCAGCGCCGGCACACGAAGCTCGATGACGTTGATGCGATAGAAGAGGTCCTCGCGAAAGCCGCCGCCGGCGACCATTTCGGCGAGATTGCGATGCGTCGCAGACAGGATGCGCACGTCGACCGCTTCCTCCTTCGCGGCCCCCACCGGACGCACTGTTTGTTCCTGGATGACGCGAAGGAGCTTCACCTGCATAGGCAGCGGCAGGTCCGCGATCTCGTCGAGAAACAGCGTGCCGGTCGACGCCGACTGCACGAGGCCGACCTTGTCGTGCACTGCCCCGGTAAACGACCCCTTGCGATGGCCGAAGAATTCGCTCTCCATCAGCTCGGCCGGAATCGCGCCGCAGTTGACCGGCACGAACGGACCATCGGCGCGCGGGCCGCTGTCGTGGATCAGTCGAGCGACCAGTTCCTTGCCGGTGCCGGACTCGCCGCTGATGTGCACGGGTGCCTGGCTGCGCGCGACGCGATCGATCAACCGCCGCAATTCCTGCATGGCCGGCGAGTCGCCGAGCAGCTGCGATTCCTGGCCCGGTCGCGCGGCGGCGAGCTTCAGCGCATTGGCAACGATCGTGCGCAGGTTCGCGAGATCCAGCGGCTTCGAGATGAAGTCGAATGCGCCGAGTTTCAGCGCCTGCACGGCCGTCTCGACGTTGCCGTGTGCCGTGATAACCGCAACCGGCACGCGGGGCGCGTTGGTCTGCATCCATTCGACGAGGTCGAGCCCGTCGCCGTCGGGCAGGCGCATGTCGGTCAGGCAGAGATCGAACTCGCGGTCTTCCAGGCGGGACTTGGCGCCGCCGATATCCTCGGCAAGCGTGGTATCGAGATCCATACGCCCGAGCGTCAGCTCGAGCAACTCCCGGATGTCGGGCTCGTCATCGATGACCAGGACGTGCGGTTTGTTCATCAGTGATCCACGTTTTCCCAGCGATCCGGATCGGCGAAGGCGATGCGGAAAATACTGCCGCCTCCGTCTCGCGGCTGGAAGCTCAGGCTGGCGCGGTTCAACTCACAGAGTTCGCGCGAGATGTACAGCCCGAGCCCGGTGCCGCCGCTTCGCGCCGTGTAGAACGGCTCGAACATCTTATCCGCCGTAGCCGAATCGACACCGTGACCCTGGTCAAGGACTTCGAGATACGGCTGTCCTGTTCGCTGCGTGCGGCCGCAGCCGAGCTCGACCAGGATGCCGCCGGTCTCGCTCGCGTACTTGACCGCGTTGTCACACAGGTTCCAAAGCACTTGCCGCAGGTGACTGGGATCCATGCGGATCTCGACATCGTCACCGCCCGCGAGTACCGACAGTTCGCCCTCCTGCAGCTCCAGGGTGCGCGAGAATTCATCGGCGAAGTCGGTGAGCCAGGGGCGCAGCAGGAACCGCTCCGGCCGGCTCGATTCGCGCCGCGACAGCTGTAGCACGTTGTCGATGATGTGGCTGACTCGTTCGGCATGGGTGCGAATGATCTCGGTCAGGCGCTTGTCGGATTCGGTCAGCGCCTCCGATTCGGCGAGCAGCTGCCCGGCGTGGCTCATCGCACCGACCGGGTTGCGGATTTCGTGCGCAATGCTCGCCGACAGCCGGCCGAGCGAGGCGAGCTTCGATTGCTGCACGCGCGCGTTCATCAGGCTCGCATCCTCGAGGAAGACGAGGATCGGCCCGTTTCGTGTCTCACCCTTGCCGAGCGGCGCCAGGTGGGCCTTGATGCTGGCACTGCCGCCGTCGCCGATGCTCAGGTCGGTGTGCGAGCTGGCGCTCCGGTTGCTGCGCCAGGTCGCGACATAGCTTGCGAGATCGCGCGAGACGGTCTCGACGGGTACGCCGTGACTCGGGTCGGGCGCACCCAGAAGCTGGGCAGCAGATGTATTGATCAGGCGAATCTTGTTGTCGGCGTCGACGACGACGATGCTTTCCCGGAGGTGCTGGACGATGTACTCGTTCAGCTCCGACAGGTTGGCGAGGTCTACGCCACGTTGCCGGGCGAGTGCCTCGCTCACCTGTATGCGGCGGGCCAAAGGCCGCGCCGCGAGCGAAATCGCGAAGATAATGGCGCCCAGAATGCCCGCCGCCGTGTAATCGCCGGCGTCGCTGACGCCGCCGAGCTGCGAGAACGCCTGTTCGCCGAGGATCGAAAGCGTCGCCGCCGCGGCGAACACGGCCGGCACCTGCAGCGGAAGTATAAGGCTGCCGGCGCCGACGAACACGACGAGCAGACCACCGAGACCGCTCGAGATGCCACCCGAGGCGTGCATCAGGGTGACGATCGCCAGGATGTCGACGGTGATCTGCGTCACCACCTGTGGGACGGCCGTCACCCAGCGGCCGCGAATCGCAAGACCGGATACGATCGCGAAAACCAGGTATCCGGACGCCGAGGCGGCGAACAGAAGCGGGTAGCGATCGCCGAACAGGCGTGGATCGCTGACCGAGACGAACAGTACGAGCAGCACCAGCGCCACGAGCAGCCGGAACAGGTTCAACGTACCCAGCACCCGCCAGGTAAGATCGGATTCGTCGATCGCGCGCTGCAGCAGCGTATCGATCTTCAGCGATCGCGTGTCGGTCAGTGCCTGATTCATGCTGTGTCCGAGCGGTTTGCCGCGTCCCGCCGTGCCGGCCAGCGCCGATTGTAGAGGCTATCGCGGGACGCCGCATGGCACTGCGCTCGCGATGCGGTGGTCAGCCGGCTGCGATGCGGCCTGATTCGGCGCAGGAACCGGCGCCGTTTTGCGTATCCAGGGCCTTTCATCCAAAATACGCCGACTTTTGGCGCCCTGCACGCCGGCTGCACGTCGATTCGACCTCGAATCGTCGCCGGCTGTCGACGGGTCCGCCACACCAGGACCAACGCTTCAGGGCTCCAGATGAACCTGCACGAATACCAGTCGAAGAAACTGTTCGCCGAGTACGGCATCCCGGTGCCGCAGGGCGTCGCCGCCGAAACGCCGGAGGAGGCAGCGAAGGCAGCCAAAGCGCTCGGCGGCAAGCTGTGGGTCGTCAAGGCCCAGGTGCACGCGGGCGGGCGCGGCAAGGCGGGCGGCGTCAAGCTCGCCCGCTCCGAGAAAGAAGTGCACGACTATGCCGAGGGCATGCTCGGCACGCGTCTCGTCACCCACCAGTCGGGTCCGGACGGGCTGCCGGTGAACGTCGTCTACGTCGAGGCGGGATCCGACATCGATCGCGAGCTGTACCTGAGCATGCTGGTCGACCGCGAGGTGAGCCGCGTGTCATTCATTGCCTCGGCCGCCGGCGGCATGGACATAGAGCAGGTGGCGGCGGACACGCCCGAGAAGATTTTCACGGTCTCGATCGCCCCCGACGCCGGGCTCGTGCCCTACCAGGCGCGCCAGCTCGCGTTCGGCCTCGGCCTCGACAAGAAACAGTCGAAGCAGTTCTCCGACCTGATCGGCCGCCTGTACAAGCTGTTTCTCGAGTGCGATGCGAGCCTGGTCGAAGTCAACCCGCTGATCGTGACCAAGGGCGGCGACGTCATCGCGCTGGACGCAAAGATCAACATCGAGGAGAACGCACTGTTCCGCCAGCCGAATCTCGAGGCGATGCGCGACCCGAGCCAGGAAGACGAGATGGAACGCGAGGCGGCCGAGCACGACCTGAACTACGTCTCGCTCGACGGCGACATCGCCTGCATGGTCAACGGAGCCGGCCTCGCGATGGCGACGATGGATTTGATCAAGTTGCACGGCGGCGAACCGGCGAATTTCCTCGACGTCGGCGGCGGTGCGACCAGCGAGCGCGTGGCCGAGGCCTTCAAGCTGATCCTGTCGAACGAGAACGTCACCGCAATCCTGGTCAACATTTTCGGCGGCATCGTGCGTTGCGACCTGATCGCCGAAGGCATCATCAGCGCGGTCAAGGAAGTAGGCGTCAAAGTGCCGGTCGTCGTCAGGCTCGAGGGCACGAACGTCGAAAAGGGCCGCAAGCTCCTAAAAGAAAGCGGCCTCGACATCATTGCGGCCGACGATCTCACCGACGCGGCGAAAAAAGCCGTCAGCGCGGCAAAAAAATAAACGGGACTCGCACTACATGAGCATTCTGGTCAACAAGGATTCGCGCATCGTCTGCCAGGGCATCACCGGCAACCAGGGGTCGTTCCACACGGAGCAGTGCCTGGAATACGGAACACAGGTCGTCGCCGGCGTCACGCCCGGCCGCGGCGGCAGCGAGCACCTCGGCGTACCCGTCTACGACACGATGCGCGAGGCCGTGCGCGAACACGACGCCGACGTCAGCATGATCTACGTGCCGGCGCCGTTCGCGGCAGACGCCATACTCGAAGCCGCCGACTCCGGCGTGCAGCTGATCGTCTGCATTACCGAGGGCATTCCGGTACTCGACATGGTCAAGGTGAAATCGGCACTCCGGAGCTACGAGTGCCGGCTGATCGGACCGAACTGCCCGGGCATCATCACGCCGGAGGAATGCAAGATCGGCATCATGCCGGGCTTCATTCACAAGAAGGGCAGGATCGGCGTCGTGTCCCGTTCCGGCACGCTCACCTACGAGGCGGTTTACCAGACCACGCAGAACGGTCTCGGCCAGAGCACCTGCATCGGCATCGGCGGTGACCCGGTGCGCGGCATGAACTTCATCGACTGCCTGGCGCTGTTCGAGGCGGACCCCGAAACGGAAGGCGTGCTGATGGTCGGCGAGATCGGCGGCACCGACGAGGAAGCGGCCGCGGAGTTCATCCAGTCCGAGGTTTCGAAACCGGTGGTCGCCTATATCGCGGGCGTGACCGCGCCGCCGGGCAAGCGGATGGGGCACGCCGGCGCTATCATTGCCGGAGGCAAGGGAACCGCCGAGG
>CALKYK010000202.1 GCA_938003715.1 uncultured Gammaproteobacteria bacterium | reverse complement strand
TCTCGTCCACCTTGTCGGCATCGAATGACGCGACGATGTTCGGATGCGACAGGCAGCGACCCTTGGCGGCTTCCTGCTGCAGCGCCCGGAGCGCTTTTGCGTTGCGAGCAAGGTTCGGATGCAGGACCTTGATCGCCACCCACGCATTATCCTCGCCGGCTTCGGCGAGGCGCCGATCGAGCGCCTTGAAGACGACGCCCATGCTGCCTTCCGTGACCTGCTGCTTGAGAAGGAAGCGATCGCGCAACACGGAGCCGACTTGCAGCGGCGCGATCGTTTCGTTCGCCGCCCCGGCGACCGTCTCGATGACCATCGTCCGCGTATACGGTTTCTCGTCGCCGGTGCTCATGTTTTCTGCCGCGATACTGTCCAGTAGCGTTTCGACGAGTTCGTGGGATTCACGCCGCAGGCCGCCATTCTCGAAGCGCTGCCGCAGCATTGCACGCAGCTCCTCGGCACTGACGGTGCCGTCGTCGACCATGCCGCGTATTGCGGCGCCGACGTCGGCAAGCAACGCTTCATCGCCTTCGTGATGCTTCAGCCGCTCTTCGATTTCGGCGAGCTGGTCTGCATACGATAGACCGGCAGTGTCTTCATTGGCACCCATGCCGTCCAGTCAGGCCACCAGAGCGCTTCAGTGTAGCGTCCCGGGCGCGAATGCAATGGGAACTGGTCGTCAGATTACCTTTCCGGGATTCATAATGTGATCCGGGTCCAGGGCGTCCTTCAGCGTCCGCATCAGCCGCAGTTCGGTCTCGCTGCGGTAGCGGCGCAAGTGCTCGATTTTCGCCTGGCCGACGCCGTGCTCGGCGCTGATGCTGCCGCTGAAACGCTGCACGACGTCGTAGACAACCGTTGCCAGCCGCTCGCGCTCCTCCAGGAACGCCTCGCCTTCGGCGCTCTCCGGCTGGCTCAGGTTGAAGTGCACGTTGCCGTCGCCGAGATGGCCGAACGCCACGACCCGGGTACCCGGCAAGGCGCGCAATACCGCGTCCTCGGCCTCACGGATGAACTGCCCGACCTTGTCGATCGGCACCGAGACATCGTGTTTCAGGCTCGCGCCCTCCTTCTTCTGCGCTTCGGACAGGCTGTGTCGCAGTTTCCATAGATCGGCCGCCTCGCTGCGATTTTTCGCGATCGCCGCATCGTCCGCGAGACCGGCCTCGATACAATCCATCAGTGCGTCCTGAAAGTCCTCTTCGTTGCAGCCGGACACCTCGAGCAGCACGAACCAGTCGCCTTCGATCGGAAGCGGAATGCCGGCAGCCGGCACGTGGCGGCGCACGAAGTCGATCGCCCGCTTCGGCATCAGCTCGAATGCCTGCAGCCGGTCCGCCAGCCGCTCGCGCAGCCTCGCCAGCAAGCGCACGGCCTGTTCGGGCGAACCGACGGCGAGAAATGCCGTCTGTTGCCGGTCCAGCGCCGGGTACAGGCGCAGACACGCAGCGGTGATGACGCCGAGCGTGCCCTCGGCGCCGATGAACAGGTGTCTCAGGTTGTAGCCGGCGGTGTCCTTGCGCAGCGAACGCAGCCCGTTCCACACGCTGCCGTCCGGCAGCACGACTTCGAGGCCCAATACCTGGTCGCGCGCGGTTCCGTACCGCAGCACGTTGATGCCGCCGGCATCGGTCGAGATATTGCCGCCGATCTGGCAGGAACCTTCCGCGGCCAGGCTGAGCGGAAAGTATCGACCCGCGTCTGCAGCCGCCGCCTGCAGGCTCTGCAACGTGCATCCCGCCTCGGCGATCATCGAATGGTCGTCGACCGATATCGAACGAATGCGATTCATTCGTCGGAGCGACAGCAACAGCTGTTGGCCGCTCGCGTCGGGAATCGCGCCGCCGCACAGGCCGGTGTTGCCGCCCTGAGGCACAATCGCGGTGCCGTTCGCGTGACACAGGCGCACGATCTCGGCGACCTGATCCGTTGTCGTCGGTGAGAGCATGACCAGAGTCTGCCCGCGCCAGGTATCGCGCCACTCCGTCAGGTGCGGCAACAGGTCGGCTTCGTCCGTGGTCCAGCCGTCGGGTCCGACGATTCCTTTCAGCGACTCCAGCATTACAGGTACGGCCCCGCGAAGCGGTGAAAGGATTCCCTGTCGATATTGCTGCCGCAAAAGACGAGCACGACGCGCTTGCCGTCGAAGCGCGTCCGAAGCGCCCCGGCGAGCGCGGCCGTCGTTGCCGCGCAGGCCGGTTCAACCGCGATCTTCATGTCGACAAACAGCCACGCCATCGCCTGCCGGATTGCCTCGTCTTCGACCAGCACGATGTCGTCGACGTAGCGACGGCACAAAGAAAACGAATACGGCATCGCGAACGGTGCGCCGAGACTGTCCGCAATCGTCGACACCTGCGCGAGTCGCTCCGGCGCGCCGCTCGAGAAACTGCGGCGCATGCTGTCGGCACCCGTCGGCTCGACGCCGACGACTTCGCAGTCGGGTTGCGCCTGCTTGATCGCGGATGCGATGCCGGCGCACAGGCCACCGCCCCCGATCGGTACGACAACCGCGTCGAATTCGTCGACCTGCTCCAGGATCTCCATGCCGATCGTCGCAGTCCCGGCAGCCACGGCCGGCCCTTCAAACGGATGCACGAAATAGCGGCCTTCCGATGCGCAAATCTCGTCAGCGAGCTCGAACGCGTGATGTACGTCGTCGGCCACAACGATTTCCGCGCCAAGGTCCCGACAGGCCGAAACCCGCAACGGATTGGCGGAAGGAATCATGACGACCTTGGCAGTCACGCCGAGCGCACGCGCGGCAAACGCGGTGGCAATCGCATGATTGCCGGCGCTGACGGCCGTGACGCCGTTGGCCAGGACAGAGGTATCGAGACGCAGCATGGTGGACAGCGCCCCGCGCGGCTTGAACGTCCCCGTTCGTTGCAGGAATTCGAGCTTGCCGAAAACCGTGGCCGACATACCGAGGCGATCCTCGAGGCCGCGACAGCGCACCACCGGCGTCCTGATCAGCCACTCCTGCAGCTCTGCCTGCAGTGCGCGGACCGCGTCCGGTCCTGGTGCTTCCGCGTCCTGATCAGCGGGGTTCATGCTTCAACATTATGTAAATCTTCGCATTTTGCCCGGCAATGCATTGGCAGGAAATTGAGCGGCCTGGAGACGGTTCTTCATGATACTTGCGCTGTTGCGAATTGTTGATTACTTTCGACGGCAACTCGAACTACGCAATCGGACGTGCCGCTGCCGACGGGGCAATGAGAATCTCGCGCGGCGTTACGCTCCTGGCCAGTGACCGATGGGGCAACGGTCACCATGCACTGCCCAGCGGCCACTGCGACAGCGCACTTCCCGGTACCGGGGTCACGTTGGCGTCGTGACCATTTTGCCGCCGCGGCGGCGACCTTGGGCTCACTGCATGGAATTTGACGAACTTTCGCAGTCCGGCATACGGCGCATCGCCAATTATTCGCCGTATCTCGACCAGCTCGCCGGTTTCGCCAACGAAATGGGGCTGCGCCAACGCAGCAATCTCGTACACCTCGAACGCTGCCTGCACGCCGAGTGGTCGCTGGGACAAAACAGCATCCTGAGCTGGAGCCCCGTCGACGACGGCATCCTGGTACTCGTCGTCCCACATTACGCCATCGCCGAATACACCGCGTCGCCGGCCGATGACCGGGCCACGACGCAGCGCGTCTCGGCCCGATTCATCACCGAGCTGATCTCCGGCGAACGCAAGCTGACGCTGTCGCAAATGCAGAAAGTCGCGCGCCTGCTGGATATCGAGCCGAAATTCCTGCCGCTCCGGCAACCGCTCAGCAATCATGACGTGGAAACGCAGATTATCGAAAAGATGATCCGGCGCTACGGTATCAACTACGTCGAGAGTCGCGCCGTCACGCTGTTCGACATCGTCG
>CALKYK010000201.1 GCA_938003715.1 uncultured Gammaproteobacteria bacterium | reverse complement strand
CCGCTTTCTCGACGAGCGCTACGCGGAACTCGTCGCAGCTTGCGAAGAATCCAACGAAACGGTGCATCTCGCGGTCCTCGACATCGACGATTTCAAGGGCATCAACGACCAGTTTGGCCACCAGGTCGGCGACAGGATCCTGATTACCATTGCCGAGGTCTTCATCCGGGAACTGGGTGACCACGGCGTGCTGATCCGCCTCGGCGGTGACGAATTCCTGCTCGTCTGCTGGCGCGTCGACCCTGATGAACTGATCGGCCGCGCCATCGCCGACCTGCAGAAAACCGACATCGCAAAAACCATGGGCGGCTCGCGGAGCATTTCGCTGACGTCCGGCATCGTCAGCGCAGCGCCGAAAGAGGCACACAACCTCGAGGCCCTGTACAAGTCGGCCGACCACGCCCTGTACGACGCAAAGGAGCGGCGGCCTGCGAAAGTGTTCAGTGATACAGCGCTCGCACGCACCGGGAAGTGGCAGCTGTGAGCGCCATCGCCAGGGCCGTCGAACGCTTCCGTCCGCGTGTAACGAAACGGGTTGTCGGTCCGATCGGCATCGATTTTTCACTGGAGTCGCTGCACATGGTGCACCTCGAACGGGTGGCCGGATCCGTGCCGCCGGTTCGCGCGAGAGCGTCGATGCCGTGCGACTGCCCGCGCGCGGAGGTCTTCGAGGACCCGAATCGTTACCGTAGCCTGTTGAAAAAAGCGCTCGGTTCCGCCCGTTTCCAGGGCCGCCGCTGCGTGATGGCGGTCCCTTCGGGTCGATTCCGCACGCTGTCGGTGAACTACCGCAGCAGCGGTGGCGACGTACAGGAAACGGCCGCCGTACTCGGTGTCGTCAAGGATCGCCTCGACGGCGACCTGTCGAAATACGTGCTCGACTACCTGCCGGTCAGCAACCGATCGAGAAACGACGAGCGACTGGCGCTGGTCGCGGTCGCCGAAAAGGAGCGCATCGTCGAATTCCTGGAACTGGCACGCGGCACCGGGCTCGACGTGCTGGCGCTGGAGATCGGCCCGGTCGCGATTTGCCGGCTGGTCGCCGCGCTCCCGGCGGACGACGGGAACCGGAACGTGCTAGTCATCAACACCGGCCGCCGCGACCGCTACCTGACGCTGATC
>CALKYK010000200.1 GCA_938003715.1 uncultured Gammaproteobacteria bacterium | reverse complement strand
GCGCTCGACGATCACGACTGCGTGCGCTTCATCTCGCAGTCGACCGGTCGGGGTCGGGACTGGATGTTCCTGCGCGACGGCGAACCGGTCGCCGTAGAACCGACGGGGCGCCTGCGCCTGACCTCGTTTTCCGGCGCCGTCGATTCGGCCATTGCGGGCGCCGGCATCGCGCAGGTCCCCGACGCGCTCGCGTTCCCGGCGGTCGAGCGTGGCGCGCTGGTGCCGATCCTCACCGACGTCGTTGCTGACGCGCCGGCGTTGATGCTGGTGCACCCGGGCACGCGTTACGTCACGGCGAAAGTGCGCGCGTTCAAGGAATTCTTCAGCGACGAATTTCCCCGCGAGGGCTGGTGGCAGCGCATCCTCGACGTGAGCGCAAGAACGGGATCGAACCGCGAAATATAAATATGGGGTCGAAGCGCTGACAGGAACTGCGCGTCGGGCTAAAAAAAACGGCGCCCGTAACGGGCGCCGTCTCAAGGCGAGTTTGTTCGAGTTACTTGCCGGCCGGCCGCTTGGGCTGTTCGGTGCGAGGCTGGCCTTTGGTGTCCTTTGCCGGAGGGGCTTTCCGGGCGCCGGCAGATTTGTCCTGCGGCATGTCGCGTTTTTCAGTTTTCATGTGGGTCTTACCTCTGATACCGCGACCCCGATTGATCGCGGCGTCAAAATCATACGCCCGCCGCAATCCGCCGCAAGCGGATAATTGCACGCAAAATCAGCCTGTTGCGATGCATCCCTTGCCCGGCTTTCCAAGCTGCCGGAGAATCAGGAAAAAAGGAGCAACGATGCCGATTTGCGAAGCCGACCCCTGGCGCGTGCAGTATTTTGAGCACGTCGCCTGTCCCGACGACGTCAATGTGCCGACCGAAGACGGCGATGCATGGCGCTGGTACCCGCAATACAAGTGGGTGTACGACAAGCTCGCCGTCGCCGAAAGTCAGGGCCTCGTCTGCGCACCGCACGGCATCGATCCCGATTCGTTTCCCGTTTTCAGCAAACCGATCTACAACATGCGCGGCATGGGCGCCGGCAGCGGCGTGATGCGCACGTTGAAGGAGTACAGGCATCGCCAGCGCCCTGGACACATGTGGATGCAAATGCTCGACGGCGAACACGTCAGTACGGACGCGGCGGCGGTGAACGGCGAAATCGAGTGGCTGAGGCACACGGTCGGCAAGCCGCTAGAAGGCGGCATGTTCGATTACTGGACCGTGCTCGCCGAGGATCGTCCCGAAGTCGACGACTACCTGAAAGACTGGGCGCGGACGCACATGGCCGGCTACACGGGCATGCTGAACTTCGAAACGATCGGCGGCCGCATCATCGAAGTGCACATGCGCTTTGCCGACCAGTGGCCCGACCTGTACGGCAAAGGCTGGGTCGAGGCGCTGGTTCGCCTGTACGCCGAGGGACGCTGGGAATTCGACGACCGCGACCGGCGCGACGGCTACAGCGTCGTGCTGTTCGGCGCGCACGGCGTACAGTACAGGCACCCGCCGGCGGACGTCGTGGACAGGCTGCGCGCGACCGACGGCATTTCGAGCATCCAGATCACGTTTCACGAGGACCGCCCGCCCGGCAATCACTCGATGCCGCCCGGCGGCTTTCGCCTTGCCATCGTCAACACGTTCGATCTCGATCTCGGCCGACGCGTGCGTGAAGACCTCGCGTTGTCGTTCTGGTCGACGCAGCAACTTCTGCAACGACGACGGCGCAATCGCACGTGAGCGACGGCGTCGAGGTCATCGAGAACACCTGGATCCCGCTGTCCGACGGTTGCAGGCTCGCCGCCAGGATCTGGCGGCCCGCCGGCGCACACGACGCGCCGGTCCCGGCACTGCTCGAGTACCTTCCCTACCGCAAGCGCGATTTCATGCGCGCGCGAGACGAGCCGATGCATCGCTACTTCGCGCAGCAGGGCTACGCGAGCGTGCGCGTCGACCTGCGCGGCTCCGGCGATTCGGACGGCTTGCGCGCCGACGGATACCCGCTGCAGGAACACGACGACGGTCTCGAGGTGATCGCCTGGCTTGCCGAACAACCCTGGTGCAGCGGCGCGGTCGGCATGTTCGGCATCTCCTGGGGTGGATTCAATTCGCTGCAGATCGCCGCGCGTCGCCCGCCGGCGCTGAAGGCGATCATGACGCTGTGCGCGGCCGACGATCGCTACACCGACGATGCACACTACATGGGCGGCTGCCTGCTGACCGAAAACCTGCAGTGGGGATCGCTGTTCATGATGAACCAGGCTTTGCCGCCGGACCCGGAACTCGCGGGCGACCGCTGGCGGGACGCCTGGCGCGAGCGCCTTCAGAAACTGCCTGTGTTTCCGGCGCTGTGGCTCAACGAACCGTGGCGCGGCGAGTACTGGCAGGCCGGCTCGGTGCGCGACCACATCGAGCGCATCGAGATTCCGGTGTACGCGATCGGCGGCTGGGCCGACGCGTACTCCAACGCCGTGCCGCGACTGGTTGCCGCGCTGAAGTCGCCTTGCAAGGGGCTGATCGGTCCGTGGGCGCACACGTTTCCGCACCTCGGCGTTCCGGGCCCCGCGATCGGCTTCCTGCAGGAGGCGGTGCGCTGGTGGGATCGCTGGCTGAAAGGCGTCGAAAACGGCATCGACGAGGAACCGGTACTCCGCGCCTGGATGCAGGAGTCGGTCAAGCCCGAGCCGCAGTACGCAATGATCCCCGGGCGCTGGATCGCCGAACGCGAATGGCCGAGCGCAAACGTCGAGATGACGACGATGTACCTGACGGCCTCGGGCTGCGTGCGCGACCCGGAGGAGCCCGAGGAACTGGTACTGCATTCGCCGCAGAGCTGCGGCATCCGCGGCGGCGAGTGGTGCGGTTTCGGCAGCGACGGCGAGATGCCGCGCGACCAGCGTCCGGACGACGGCTTCTCCCTGACCTGGGACACCCGGCGTTTGAAAGAGCGACTGGAGATATTCGGTGCGCCGGTCGTTACGCTGACGCTTCGGTCGGACCAGCCGACCGCGAACCTGATCGTGCGCCTGTGCGACGTTGGCCCCGACGGCTCGTCGCTGCGCGTGACCTACGGCGTGCTGAACCTCGCGCACCGCGACGGGCACGAATTCCCGCAGCCGCTAACCCCCGGCGAGAGCTACACGGTTGCAGTGCAGCTGAACGACATTGCACACGCATTCCCGGCAGGGCATCGGATCCGGGTCGCCGTGTCGACCGCGTACTGGCCCATCGTCTGGCCCGCCGGCAGCAACGCCAGCCTGACGGTGAGGAGCGGCGACAGCACGCTCGAGTTGCCGGTGCGCCAGCCGCGCGACGACGATGCCGGGCTGCGTCCGTTCGAGGAGCCGGACATGGCCAGGGCCGTGCCGCTGAAGCGCATCCGCCATCACCAGTTCAGCCGCCAGCTCGGCATCGACCTGACCACGAACCGCTTTCACTACGAGCTGAACGGCAGCGAGTTCAGCGACGCGAGCCTCGTGCACTTCGAGGACATCGATCTCAAGGTCGGCTACACGATGAGCGAGTGCTTCGAGATTGCTGAGGATGACCCGC
>CALKYK010000199.1 GCA_938003715.1 uncultured Gammaproteobacteria bacterium | reverse complement strand
CTGACACGGGCTGTAATGTGTCGCGCCCTGTGCCGCAGACTATGAGTGAATGAGCGCATACTGAAGAAAATTGGCATCGGCCTGCTGGTGCTGGTGATATTCCTTTTCATGCTGGCCTTCACCACGGCCAATCCCGGCTTCGTCGACATCCACCTGTTCTTCTTTACGGTGCAGCCGTCGATCCCGCTGGCGTTCTCCGTTACTTTCGTCATTGGCTGGGTCTTCGGCCTGCTTTGCACCAGCGTATTCATCATTCGCCTCGTCAACGAACGACGTCAGCTCAAGCGGGCCCTGAGGCACTCGGAGTCGGAAATTTCGACCCTGCGCAGCCTGCCGCTGGCCGATGCCGACTGAATCCACTTTTTTGCTTGCCGGCCTGTTCCTGCTGTTGGCAGCAGCAGGCTGGGCGCTGGGGCGGTTCGGCGAACGCGACTTCGACGAGGAGCCGCCACTCCCGCTCAACGTCGACTACCTCAAGGGGCTGAACTTCCTGCTCAACGAGCAGACCGACCAGGCGCTCGAGCACTTCCTGAAGATGGTGCGTGTCGACGACAAGACGATCGAAACGCACTTTGCGCTCGGCAGCCTGTTCCGGCGCCGCGGCGAAGTCGATCGCGCAATCCGCATTCACCAGAACATCATCGCGCGACCCGACCTGGCGAACGAACAGCGCGACCAGGCGCTTTTTTCCCTTGCAAAAGACTATCTGCGTGCCGGGCTGCTTGACCGCGCGGAAAACCTCTTCGTCCGCCTTGCCGGTGGATCGCGCTACCAGGTCGAGGCGCTGGAACAGCTGTGTCGCATCTACGAGCAGGAAAAGGAGTGGGAGCGTGCCATCGAGGCAGGCCAGAAGCTCGAAGTGCTGAGCGGCGAGTCGCTGGCGCTACAGATCGCGCATTACTACTGCGAACTCGCCGAACAGGCAGTGGCCGACAAGGACTACGCGTCGGCCCGGACATTCGTGAAGAAAGCGCAGAGCGGCCGGCCGCGTACCCATCGCGGCGCCCTGACGCGGGCGGAGATTGCCAACGACACCGGCGACAGCAAGACGGCGCTCAGGCTCTACCACCGCATCGTCGACGAGAACACCTGGCTCGTCACCGAAGCGCTGCCAAAATTGGTCGACATTCACGAACGGGAGGGCACGCTCGCGCAGCTCGAAAAGAGCCTCGAGACCCTTATCGAGAAGACGCCCGCGTTGAAGACCGACATCGCCTACACGGCGATCGTCAACGACATCGGTGGCATCGGCGTCATTGATCGCTGCGTCGAGGACTACATGCTCAACGAGCCGACGCTGACCGAGTTCATCGACCTGCAGACCGTTCGCGACGCCAACGGCGAGGGACGCCGGCAGGCGCTGGCCAAAGTTCGCGGCGCGCTCAGCAAGCTTGCGTCGAAGATTCCCCGCTACCAGTGCAAGGAGTGCGGGTTCTCGAGCCAGCGATTGCTGTGGCAGTGCCCGAGCTGCCGCGACTGGGAGACCCAGCGGCCATTCACGAGCGTGCGCTTCGACTCGCTACTGCAACGAAGCGGCACTGCCCGCTGACCCGGCTGCAGCGGCCTGCTGCGGCAATTCGTTTCCTGTCACTTTGCCGAATTTGGCGTGCCGACGGCGCCACGCCCGCCACCTATGCTCGTGCGGGTTCAAGACACGGAACGACCGTCAACAGACAGGAGCGAGACATGACTGAACTCAGGAAACTGGCAGCAGCCTTTGTGCTGATCTTCGCCGTCATCGGTGCGGCTCTGGCCGGACCCGTCAATATCAACACCGCCGATGCAGAGACGATATCGGCCGAGCTGCAGGGCGTCGGTATCAGCAAGGCCATCGCCATTGTCGAATACCGCAAGCTGCACGGACCGTTCAAGACGGCCGACGATCTTGCGCTGGTGAAGGGCATCGGCGCACGCACTGTCGAGATCAACCGCAAGAACATACTGGTGGATTCACCCGCCAGTCGGTCCAAGTAACGCGACGCAAGGCGGCCTGCCGGTCCGCGTCGGCTGATCGCCGGCGCGGGCCTGTTTCGCATGCGCGAGCGTGATGCGCGACCCGCACCAGCCAGATAATTTGGCTATGATGCGGGCTGCCTCACGAAGCGAGAAAATGCCTTGCCGAAACCTGTCCGAGCCGCCGTGTTCCCCGTCGCGGGCCGCGGTACCCGTTTCCTGCCTGCCACCAAGGCGAGCCCCAAGGAAATGCTGCCGATCGTTGACAAGCCGCTCATCCAGTACGCGGTCGAGGAGGCGATAGCGGCAGGGGTGACCAAACTCGTGTTCGTAACCGGCGCCTCGAAGCGCGCGATCGAAGACCATTTCGATACCGACCCGGAGCTTGAGCGCGCACTGACCGAGGCCGGAAAGTCCGAATTGCTCGCCCGCATCAAGGGTGTCGTCCCCGACGGCGTCTCCTGCGTCTACATACGCCAGGGTGAACCGCTCGGACTCGGGCACGCGGTACTGTGTGCGAGGCCCGCCATCGGCGACGAACCGTTTTACGTTCATCTTGCTGACGATCTCATCGCCGGCGATCCGCCGTGCCTCAAGCAGATGGCCGACGAGTACCGGAAGCACGGGTGCAGCGTCGTCGCGGTCGAGGAAGTGCCGAAGAAAGATACGTCGAAGTACGGGATCGTCGCCGTCGAATCGTCCAGGAACGGGCAACGCATGACGAAAATCGTCGAAAAACCGAAGCCCGAAAACGCGCCGTCGAACCTCGCGGTCGTTGGCCGCTACCTGCTGGCGCCGGAAATCTTCGACAAACTGGAAAATACCGGTCGTGGTGCCGGTGGCGAGATCCAGTTGACCGATGCGATAGCCGACCTGCTGGACATTGCCGACGTCTACGCGTACTCATTCAGCGGCGATCGCTACGACTGCGGGTCGAAGCTCGGCTACCTGCAGGCCACCGTTGCGTACGGTCTTGCGCACGGCGAAACGGGCGAAGCGTTTGCTGCTTACCTGCGCCAGACAGTCGGTCGGTGACTGGAAAACGGCTCACCGCGCGCAATCATCGGTGGATCGCAGCGATCGCGCTCCTCTCGGCGGCGCCGGGTCTCGCTTCGGATGCCTGTTCCGGCGTGTCGATACACACCCGGGCGGACGTGCAAGTATCTGACGGCACCTCGTTCGCCACCGAGAGCCTGTATCAGGGCCCGGGTAATACCGTAATCCGGCATGTCGCCGACCAGATTCGAACAACCGCCGTCGAGGGTCCGTTCGGCTGGGTGGCGACGGGCGCAGACGCTTCGCTCGGCGGCGATTTTCACAAGCATTTTGCTCTCGGGCACCAGGTACACGCGATGTGGCTGCACTTCGACGACATTGCGGAGGGCTTTTCGGAATCCGATGCGATTCCGTTTGCGGGCGAGATGCAAAGCGGTTTGTCCGGCGGCTTTCCGTACGGCGGGCAGCTGCACCTCGTTGCCGGGACGAGTGAAGAGCGGCCGCGCGGGCTGGTCCTGACCACGCCGGACGGAATAGCAATCGAAATGTCTTTCGAGGACTGGCGCCGATCGGATTCCACCGAGCTGCCGTACCTCGTTCGAATCGACGACGGTGAGCGCGTGTTCGACTACCGGTATTCATCGATAGACACGCAGGTGAAGGACCCGCGCTGGATGTACGATGCCGTTCCGGACCCGGATATCGACGTCGTTCGCATCTATCGCGTCCATCGACGCCAGCTTGCCGCGCACTGTGCGGGAGATGCCGCCGCGATAGCCGGATCATCGCTCGACTCGACCATCGTGGCGAGTCGCGGCGAACTCTTCCGATCCGGTCGAGAGGAAATGCAAAACCGGTTCGAGGCTCTCTTCGAGCGTGTCGACTACCGTGAGTATCATGACCTCGTCGATCCGGTCGTTTCGGTTGCAGCGAGCGGGGACATCGGATGGATCGCCGTCAACGTGCGCGCCGTCGGTGTCGTCAGGGCAACTGGCGAGGCGTTCGATGACCGGTGGGCATGGGTCATGATGATGCAAAAAGTCGACGACCGCTGGCTACACGCCGGCAACGCGTCGAATCGTCGCTGACAATTCGGGCGGGCGAGACAAAAGTCCCGCCCGCGCCGGGCTTACTGGTCGTTTCTGGAGACGGTTTCTGCCGCGGGGCGCTCGAAAATCCCGGCGTCGAAACTCGGATTCACGATAAGCGCGCTGGCGCTCGTTTCCTGCTGTGGCAGGCCGGA
>CALKYK010000198.1 GCA_938003715.1 uncultured Gammaproteobacteria bacterium | reverse complement strand
GCGCAGCGTGCCGATGCCGTTCGGGCCCTATCTGGCGGCAGCGGGCTGGATCTCGATGCTGTGGGGGGATGCAATCGTCCGCCGGTACCTGGGACTGATGGCTTGACCGAAGAAGGTACTCTGGGACGGGACGGCCGCGGGGCTCGGCAAGCGCTCCGGGTCGGACTGACCGGCGGCATCGCCAGCGGCAAGTCCATGGTTGCCGCGCATTTCGAATCGCTCGGTGTGCCGGTGATCGACACCGACGTAATCGCTCGTGAGGTCGTTGCCCCGGGGGCGCCTGCACTCGAGGAGATTCGCGAGGCATTCGGCGACGAAGTCTTCACCAACGATGGCGCCCTCGACCGACGCGCGATGCGGCAGCGTATCTTTGCCGACGCGGAGGATCGCAAGCGCCTCGAGGCGATGCTGCATCCGCGCATTCGCGACCGCACGTCAGCCCTGGCCGAAGCCGTCCAGGCGCCTTATATGGTCATAGTCGTACCGCTGCTGGCCGAATCGGCGATGCGCCACTTTATGGACCGGATCCTGGTCGTCGACTGCAGCAAGGCCACGCAGCTCGCCCGTCTCACTGCCCGCGACAGCGAAAGCAGGGAGCAGGCGCGGCGCATGATCGCAGCCCAGGCGAGCCGTGAGGAACGGCTGGCAATCGCCGATGACGTCATCGACAACGACGGCAGTATCGAGTCGACCCTGCACCAGGTCGAGGCACTGCACGAGCGTTACCTGGCACTGACGTCAGATAGCGACAGTTAGTCGCAGTCATTTGCCTCGCCGGGGTCGCGGGCGCAGAATACGCCGATGGCCGCCACCGTAAAGAGCGCTAAGCTGACCCGCAGTGACCGGCAACCGGTCTTTTACGAGCAGCCACTCTCGGAGCGCATGCGTACCTTCATGCGGCTCGAATTTCTCTACCAGCAGCTCCTCTACAACGCGGAACTGGAGTCCGACTGGGCCACGCGCGGCGCCGTTTCCTGCCTGCTCGAGATCATGGCGATCCTGACCCGCGGCGACGTGCGCAGCGAGGTCCACAAGGAGCTCGACATGCAGATCGCCTCGCTGCAGAAATACCGTCGCCAGCCGGGCGTGGACGACGGCCGTCTCGGCGCACTGCTCGGCAACCTTACTGCGAGCAGGGACGAGCTCGACGCCGCCGGCACCCAGTACCTGCAGCCGCTGAAGGACTGCGAATTCCTGTCCGCCATCAAGCACCGCAGCTCGATACCGGGCGGCACCTGCGAGTTCGATCTGCCGGAATACAGCCACTGGCTGCGGCAGCCGTTCTCGCGCCGCCAGCAGGATCTCTCACGCTGGCTCGGGATGATTCGCCCGATCTGCGACGCCGTCATCGAACTCCTGTGGCTGATCCGCGAAAGCACCGAGGCCGAGGATCGGGTCGCAATCAACGGCATGTACCAGCACCGCATGCAAAAGGACGCCAGCTGTCGCCTGCTTCGCGTCACGCTGCCGGCGACGTCGGGCCTCTATCCCGAGATCAGCGGCAGCCAGCACCGCTTCACGGTGCGTTTCCTCGAATGGTCGACGATCGACAGCCGCGCCGTGCAGACCGGGCACGACATCGCGTTCAGGATCAGTATCTGCTGATCGCCGTCGCGATCAGGCCGGCGTTTCGCACAGCTTGTCGATGACCGGCCGGTCGGCCGGCAGCAGCGCCGCATCCGACAACTCTTGCGGCGCGACCCAGCGCAGGTTCTGGCCCTCGCGACTGTGCGGCGTGCCCTGCCAGGCGGTGACCGTGAAAAAGTCGATGTGCACGCCGAACTCGGCGTAGTCGTGCTCGAGCTGCATCAGGTGCCGCTGCGCCTGCACGGTGACGCCGAGTTCCTCGTCGAGTTCGCGCTTTAGCGCGTCCGCGGCCGATTCGCCGTCGCGAATCTTGCCGCCGGGAAACTCCCAGCAGGTCTGCATCGAGCTTGCGCCGCGGCGGTCGGTGATCAGGACCCGGCCGGCGTCGTCGGCGAGGATGCCGGCGACGACCTTCAGTCGTGGCAGGCTCAGCTCAGGCGGCCGTGACACTGCTTGTACTTCTTGCCCGACCCACAGGGGCAGGGTTCGTTGCGGCCGATCTTGCGCCCGGTGCGGACGAAGGTTTCGACCGGTGCTGCGGACGCGGCGGGCTGCGGCGCAGCCCCGGGCGCGCGTGCCGCGAGCGGCGGTGGCGCGGCAGCGCCGATCGGCTTCGCCGACGGGTGCTTGAATTCCATGGCCTGGGCGCGACGGCGCTCGGCTTCCATGCGCTGCACGTCCTGCTCGCTCTGGATGCGTACCCGCGACAGGATGCTGATCGTCTCGTGCTTCACCTGGTCCAGCATCTCGCCGAACATCTCGAAGGCTTCGCGCTTGTACTCCTGCTTTGGATTCTTTTGCGCGTAGCTGCGTAGCCCGATGCCCTGGCGCAGGTAGTCCATGGCTGCGAGGTGCTCCTTCCAGTGGAAGTCGAGCTGTTTCAGCATCACTTCCTTTTCCACCAGCCGCATCAGAGGCGCGCCGATCGCCTCGACTTTCTCGTCGTAGGTGGCCTGGACTTCGCGTACGCAGCGTTCGCGAATCTGGTCCTCGTTCAGGCGGCTGTCTTCCTTCAGCCAGCCGGGTACGTCGAGCTGGATCGCGAAGTCGCTCTCGAACGCGTGCTGCAGCCCTTCGGGATCCCACTGCTCCTCGAGGCTGCCGGGCGGAATGTACTGGTTGACGAGGTTCTCGACGACCTCCTCACGAATGGCGGTAATGGAGTCGGCGACTTCGTCCGCCGCCATCAGCTCTGAACGCTGGTGATACACGACCTTGCGCTGGTCGTTTGCGACGTCGTCGTATTCGAGCAGGTTTTTTCTGATATCAAAGTTGTGCGACTCGACCTTGCGCTGAGCCTTTTCGATCTGCCGCGTCAGAAGCTTGGATTCGATCGCCTCGCCCTCGCGCATGCCGGCGCGTGACAGCAGCGCCTTGGTCCGCTGCGGATCGCCGAAGATGCGCATCAGGTTGTCTTCCATCGACAGGTAAAAGCGGCTCGAACCCGGGTCGCCCTGGCGGCCCGAACGGCCGCGCAGCTGGTTGTCGATGCGCCGCGATTCGTGGCGCTCGGTACCGACGATGTGCAGTCCGCCGGCGGCGAGTACCGCCTCGTGGCGCTTCTGCCAGTCGGCGCGGATCAGCGCCCTGTCTTCTTCGGTCTCGGCCTCGGCAAGCTCCGCCTCGAGATTTCCGCCGAGCACGATGTCGGTGCCGCGGCCGGCCATGTTGGTGGCGATCGTGATCGCGCCGGGTCGCCCGGCCTGCTGCACGATCAGCGCCTCCCGCTCGTGCTGCTTCGCGTTCAGCACCTCGTGCTCGATGCCCTTTTTCTTCAGTATCGACGACAGCAGTTCGGAGGTCTCGATCGAGGTCGTGCCAACCAGCACCGGCTGGCCGCGCTCGCGGCAGTCCTCGATGTCCTCGACGATGGCCGCGAACTTGTCCTTCTGTGTCAGGTACATCAGGTCGGGCATGTCGTCGCGGATCATCGGCTTGTGGGTCGGGATCACGACGACCTCGAGACCGTAGATGGTCTGGAATTCGAACGCCTCGGTGTCCGCGGTGCCGGTCATGCCGGACAGGTTTTCGTACAGCCGGAAGTAGTTCTGGAACGTGATCGAGGCGACCGTCTGGTTCTCCTGCTTGATCGCCACGCCTTCCTTCGCCTCGACCGCCTGGTGCAGGCCGTCGGACCAGCGCCGCCCCGGCATCGTGCGCCCGGTGAACTCGTCGACGATGACGATTTCGCCGTCCTTGACGATGTACTCGACGTCGCGGTTGAACATCTTGTGCGCGCGCAGTGCCGCGTTCAGGTGATGCAGCAGCTTGATGTTCTGCGCGTCGTAGAGGGTTTCACCCTCGCCGAGCAGCCCGGCCTGCAGCATCAGCTCCTCGACGTACTGCTGGCCTTCCTCGGTGACGTGCACCTGCTTGGCTTTTTCGTCTTTCGTGAAGTGGCCGCGCACGACCAGGCGGGCGACCGGGACGTCGCCCTCCTCCTCGGTAAGCACGACGTCGGCGTGGCGCCCCTCGCCGATGTCGACCGCCTCGGCGACCGACATCGTGTCCTCGCCGTCCGCAGCGGTGAGCGGCGTGCCTTTTTCATCGAGCAGCCGGATGCGCTTCGCGACGATGTCGAAATTGGCCGGCGGCTCCGGATCCTCGTGCGGCCGGAGCTTCGGGATCAGCTTGTTGATCTTGACATAGAGGTCGGTGCTTTCCTGCACAGGGCCGGAAATGATCAGCGGCGTGCGCGCTTCGTCGATCAGGATCGAGTCGACCTCGTCCACGATCGCGAAATTGAGTTCGCGCTGCACCTTGTCGTCGAGGGAGAAGGCGAGGTTGTCGCGCAGGTAGTCGAAGCCGAGTTCATTGTTCGTCGCGTAGGTGATGTCGGCCTGGTAGGCGGCGCGCTTCTCGTCCTGCGACTGGCCCGACTTTGCGACGCCGACCGTGAGGCCGAGGAACCGGTACACCGGCCCCATCCAGTCCGCGTCGCGCTGCGCGAGGTACTCGTTGACCGTGACGATGTGCACGCCGTTTCCGGACAGCGCGTTCAGGTACGCGGGCAGGGTCGCGACCAGCGTCTTGCCTTCACCGGTGCGCATTTCCGCGATATTGCCCTGGTGCAGGACCATGCCGCCGATAAGCTGCACGTCGAACGGCCGCATGCCGAGCGAGCGCCACGCTGCCTCGCGTGCGACCGCGAACGCCTCCGGCAGCAGGTCGTCGAGCGACTCGCCGTCCGCGTGACGTTTCCTGAATTCGTCGGTCCTGCCCCGAAGCGCGTCGTCGGACAGCGTCTTGAGGTCGTCTTCAAGCGCGTTGATCTGCGCGACGACCTTCGACATCTGGCGCAACAGTCGCTGATTGCGACTGCCGAAAATTCGGGTCAGGAAGTTGGCCACAAGGGGCTCCTGGAACGGGCGGCCGCGATGACGGCCGGCCGGCTTGTAAAAGACGCGTATTTTACTGACTGATCAGGAATTTGCACGAGGGTGCCCGCGGCCACGAGCGACGGTAATGGGGACACGGTCCGGCGAATACAAGGCAGCGGCCGGGACGGCCGCTCGGCGCGCGGGCGACGCTCAGTCGGACTGGCGGATAAAGGTGACGGGATTGACGCGCTGGCCGTTCTTCAGCACTTCGAAATGCAGGTTCGGCCCGGTCGCGCGACCGGTGTCGCCCATCAGCGCGACGGTCTGGCCCTTGCGGACTTCCTGGCCGACAGAGACCAGGTTCTCCGCGTTGTGCGCGTAGCGGGTCGTGTAGCCGTTGCCGTGATTGATTTCGACCAGGTTGCCGAAGCCGTATCGTGGCGAAGACCAGGTGACGACGCCGTCGGCGACGGCGACGATCTCGGCGCCTTCCTTGCCGGCGAAGTCCACGCCCATGTGGTTGGCGGGTTTGCCGGTGAACGGATCGGTGCGACGTCCGAAGTACGAGGACATCCAGCCGGAACGAACCGGGCGGCCGGTCGGGTAGACGCGCTCTGAAAGTTTCTGGTTCATCAGGACCGACTCGAGCACGCCAAGCTGCGCCTCACGGTCACTCAGCTGGTTGTCGAGCTCGGCCATTGCCGTCAGCACTTCCGGTACGGCCACCGCCGAGCCGGACGGGTCGGGTTCCTCAGGACCGCCGATGGCGGGGTCCGAATCGAAGTCGAATTCACCGTCGACAATATCGGGCATCTCGGCCAGGCGCCGGCCCAGGGCGTTGAGCCGGATGACTCGGGCATTCATCTGCCCGATGCGTATCGCCAGGGCGTCCAGCGTGTCTTCCGTCTGCTGTCGGGTCTCCTCGATCTTCACCTGCTGGGTCGCGACTTCCTCGGTCAACAGGAGGACTTCCGACTGGTGAATGCCGGAGCCGGTCTCGGCCGAGTACCAGTAGCCGGCGGCAAAGGCCAGGCCGCCGAGCACTCCGGCGGAAAGGACGGCGTACGCGGCAGCCATGCGTCCCGACAGGTTCAACTGCCGGGGTTTGCCGAACCCCTTGCCAAAAATAACGACGTTCATCGAGACGACCCCGGGTACAAAATCAACTTATAAGCTGTTGATTCTTCAATGCCTGATGCGCTGACCGACGCCTTTGACAGGCGCTTCTCTCTTGTTCTTGGTCCGCGTCCAATGCTCACTTCGGTAGCCCCGCTGTCGTAGGGCCGGTGCGGCCCCTTAGATCGGTGGTTTTGCGCCCCCGCCTTTCGACGGGTATGCCCTTGTCGGACGGTCAATATGCAAAATCCGACTTTTTATTACAAGATAAGTCTCGGCGATTCTTGATTTTCGTCACCCGAAAAGGCGCAAAAAAGCAAACTCCGTCACATTTCTGATGACCGCGAAACGACTCGACAACCTGCTGAACGCAGGCGCCCCGGGCAGCCTGGAAAAAATTATCCAAACTGCTCAAAAAATGGACGCGCTCGCCGGCGTGCTGCGTGCTGCGCTCTCGCCCGCCGAGGCCGACAGCGTGGTTGCCGCAAACGTGCGCAACGACGGTCACCTGGTGGTCGTTTGCCGCAGTTCCGCCTGGGCCGCGCGGCTTCGTTTCCTCGACGCATCGCTGCTCGACAGCGCGCGCGCAGCCGGATTCGAGGTCGACAAACTCAAGGTGATGGTTAGCCAGGGCTGACCGCCCTGGCAGTGGCCTAGGCGTACGCAGGCGTCGCGTAGGAGATCGGTGCCTTCTGCGGATCGCTGAACGTGACCAGTTCGTACGCGGCCTGCTGTTCCAGCAGTGCGCGCAAGAGCTTGTTGTTCAGGTCGTGTCCCGACTTGTAGGCCGAGAACTCGCCGATCAGGCTGTGGCCCAGCAGGTACACGTCACCGATGGCGTCGAGAATCTTGTGTATGACGAACTCGTTCGCGTAGCGCAGCCCGTCCTCGTTCAGGATCCGGTAATCATCGAGCACGATTGCGTTGTCCATGCTGCCGCCGAGCGTGAGATTGCGGGCGCGCAGCGCCTCGACGTCGCGCAGGAAACAGAACGTACCCGCGCGGCTGACTTCCTTCAGGAACGACGTCGACGAAAAATCGATCGACGCACTCTGCGACAGCTTGTTGAACACCGGGTGATTGAAGTCGATCTCGAAATTGACCTTGAAGCCGTCGCGTGGCGCGAGCTCCGCCCACTTGTCGCCATCCTCCACCCGCACTCTCTTGCGAATGCGAATGAATTTTTTCGCGGCGTTCTGTTCCTCGATGCCGGCCGACTGCAGCAGGAACACGAACGGGCCGGCGCTGCCGTCCATGATCGGCACCTCGGGTGCCGACAGATCGACGTGCAGGTTGTCGATGCCGAGCCCCGCCAATGCCGACATCAGGTGCTCGACCGTCGCGACCTTGACGCCATCCTGAACCAGCGTCGTGCCGAGCATGGTTTCACCGACCAGGCGCGCGTCTCCCGGCACGTCCGCGGGCGGGTCGAGGTCGACGCGGCGAAACGTGATGCCGGAATTCTCCGCGGCCGGGCGCAGGGTCATGTAGACCTTCCGGCCGGTATGCAGACCGACGCCCGAGGAGCGAATGGCAGTTTTGATCGTGCGCTGTCTCAGCATTGCAGTGTTGGACCCCAGGTCTCCGAAATTTCCGTCGCGTGCCGCGGGTCGAGCCAGGCCGGGCCGTTCTCGGCCAGCCGTCGGATCCAGCTCTGACGCGTTACCCCGGGACGACCATCGGACGGGTCGTAAAGCGAAAAACAATGATCGAATTCAAAGGCTTATAGCCGATGTCTCGATCGACGCGGCGAAGCGTAACACAAGAGTAAAAATCAAACCAAGCACAGCCCGCAAAAAATCGACCGGGCGGGCGGCGAGTCGAATGCCCGCCGTCCGCCCGGCCGGAGCGGAGTCCTGGTATGAATGACACGCTCAGTCGGCCTGTCGCCGCAAGAATGCCGGGATATCGAGCAGTTCCTCCTGCAGGCCGCCGTCCTCGAGCCCGTCGCCGACGGCGCGCTTGCGCTGCACGGTCGGCTTGTCGAGCTGCTGGTAGTTCGGTTCCTGCGCGGCCGCCGTCCGTTTCACGACGCGGATCGGCCCGCTCGCCTGCTGCGCCTGCTGACCGAGGCCGGTGGCCACCACGGTGACGCGGATCTTGTCGCTCATGTCGGGATCGATCACGGTACCGACGACGACGGTTGCATCGTTCGACGCGAATTCCTTGATCGTGTTGCCCACTTCCTGGAATTCGCCGATCGACAGGTCCATGCCGGCCGTGACGTTGACCAGGATGCCGTTCGCGCCGGCCAGGTTAATGTCCTCGAGCAGCGGGCTCGATACCGCAGCCTCGGCCGCCTCGCGTGCGCGGTCCTCGCCGGACGAAGTGCCGGAGCCCATCATCGCCATGCCCATTTCCGCCATGACCGTGCGCACGTCGGCAAAGTCGACGTTGATCAGCCCCGGGCGCGTAATCAGCTCGGCAATGCCCTGCACGGCACCCTGCAGCACCTGGTTCGCCGCGCGGAACGCGTCGAGCAGGGTGGTGTCGCCACCGAGCACGGTCAGAAGCTTCTCGTTCGGGATCGTGATCAGCGAGTCGACGTACTTGCCGAGCTCGCCGATGCCGTGCTCGGCAATCGCCATGCGCTTGCCGCCTTCCATCTCGAACGGCTTGGTCACGACCGCGACGGTCAGGATGCCGAGTTCCTTCGCCACCTGCGCCACGACCGGCGTCGCGCCGGTACCGGTGCCACCACCCATGCCGGCGGTGATGAACAGCATGTCCGCACCCTCGATCACCTCCTGGATCCGGTCGCGGTCCTCCATTGCGGCCTGGCGGCCGACGTCCGGGTCGGCGCCGGCGCCGAGCCCCTTCGTGATGTTGCAGCCGATCTGCAACGCCGTTCTCACGCGTGCGCTGTTCAGCGCCTGCGCGTCCGTATTGGCACAGATGAAATCGACGCCTTCGATCCCGGAATTCACCATGTGCGCGACGGCGTTGCCGCCGCCCCCGCCGACGCCGATCACCTTGATCACGGCGCTCTGGCTATGCGCGTCCATTAACTCGAACATGTCTTACCTCCGCTCGCCCAAAGCATTTTTCGTATTCGAAGCAAAAAAACCGACCCGATCTTCCGGATCGCCCAACTCAAAACTGTCCCTGGAACCACGCCTTCATGCGGCCGAACATCTCGCCGAGGCTGCCGGCCACCGGCGCCGCGCGCTGCTCGCGCCGCGCAATGTTTTCGTAGCCGTAAAGCAGCAGCCCGACCCCGGTCGCGTGAATCGGATTCCTGACCACCTCGTGCAGGCCGTCCACGTAATGTGGCGAACGGAGACGCACCGGCAGGTAAAACACCGCTTCGGCAA
>CALKYK010000197.1 GCA_938003715.1 uncultured Gammaproteobacteria bacterium | reverse complement strand
GATCCATGCGGCGGCCATTGTACCGGAGGGAGGCGAATGCGGCCGCCCGCCTCACTGTGTCGGGGTTGGCTCCTCAGGCGCGGCCGGCAGTGGAGCTGTCTCCCTCTTTTTCACCGCCGCTTCGGCGCGCAGGTAGATTTCGCCCACCCACGGATCGGGATCGAACAGTCCGTCGCGGTTTTCGAGCACGAAGCGCGCGAGGGATGCTGACTCCACATCGACGCAGACCTGCCTCGACTTGCATTCCTCGCAGTATTCGAACCCGTCGATTTCTCCGGCACGCATCGCGCTACGTACCTCGCCGCCGTCCATCGCCACAACGGCGACGGAATTGCCGTGCAGTCGCGCAAAGAACGCCTGCAGCTCCGTCTCGCTGATGTCTTCGCCTTCGAGATCCTCGCGTGCTGTTTCGATCCAGCTTTGCGGAATGTAGGTGCGGTATCGCACAACGCGGTACGGACACACGTTGTCGGCGCGCTGCTGGCGTTCTTCTTCGCTGCAGCCGGGACAATCGAGCCGCAGCAGGTTGAGGTACTTGTCACCGCGAAGCAGGCTGGACCACGCGGCGAACTCCTCAAACAGCCTGCCCTCCCGAAAATTCTGCACGCGCATTTCTCCGGGTCCGGCGACGAATATTCGGTACGCGTGCTCACCGGGGCCGAAAGTGTCCAGGTTTATGCTTTCGTCGTCGGTCTTTGATGTCTCGTCGTCCTCGAATTCGTACCAGTCACCCAGCAGGTATGGATCGACGAATCCGTCCTCGCGAGCACTCAATGGCGCTGTCGAGTCTGCGCAGCCTCCGCCCTCCATGCCGAGTAACAGCGGCAAGGTGAGTACCGCGAACGTAATTGCCTGACGTTTCCGAATAGCCATATCGCGTCCTCAGAAAGTTGCGCCCAGGCTAAGTGTGTAGACCGGCCCCGACAATTCCCCGGACAGGGAGGGGATCCCGGTCACCGGACCGAAATCGGCAAAGTGGGTGCGAAAGTCTGCGACGAACCAGCGGCCCATGCCTGCCGAGGCGCCCAGGTAGCCGCCAAACGTGTACTCCTCGAACGGGTCGTCGAGTTCCAGGCACCCGGGGTTACAAATGAGCTCCGCGAAGTCGACCCCGTACAGTCCCGCGCCGGCGGTCAGGTCGAAATAAGCCTTCCGCCGGTCGCCGAACCGGTATCGTAGCGAGGGCGGCAGGTAGAGACCGCGCTGCGTGAGGTCCTCGATCACGCCGGGTATGTCGCTGTCGGTCGTAAACATGCCGAAATCGATGCCGAGCAGCACGTTTTGCGCACCGCCTGTCGTGCGTTGCTTGTGAAAGCCCGCTTCGATAGAAAATCCGGTAGCGTCAAATCCAGCACCCGACGTATCCCTGAGATTGCCGAGTTCGGGCCAACGGACGACGCCAAGAGCGACGCGGGACTCCCAGCCATCGATGCGTGGCTGAGTAACTTCATCCTGGGTTCGGCCGGTCACGCAAGCGAGTCCGGTGGCGACAAGGAGCAAGATCGGTAGATAGGCCGGCGCTGATCCAGGCGCCCGCCGGGCGACGGCTACTGCAAGTCTTGACGTCATGGTGCGACCCTCCGTCAACGGAGCTTGCGACGAAGGATCACGGGACGAGCGTCACCGCGCTTGATCGACGGCTGATTTCAGCCTGAGGATTTCCTTTGTAGCGCGAGGGGGCGCTGTGTACGGCTAGGACGCCACTGCGCAGAATTCGCCGGCGGTGGCGCGATATTCCTCCTCGAGGCGTGTGACCAGTTCCGCGACCGACGGCACGTCGTGAATCGAGCCGACGCCCTGCCCAGCGCTCCAGATGTCCTTCCACGCCTTGGCTTTCGATCCCCCGCCGCTGCCGAAGTCCATCTTGTGCTTGTCGCCGTCGGGCAGGTCGTCGGGGTCCAGTCCCATCCGCCGTACGCTTTCCTTCAGGTAGCTGCCGTGCACACCGGAAAACAGCGAGGTATAGACGATGTCTTTCGACGCGCCGTCGACGATCATCTGCTTGTAGTCCGGCACCGCGTTGGCTTCCTGCGTGGCAATGAATCGCGTGCCCATATACGCGAGATCGGCGCCAATTGCCTGTGCGGCAACGATGTCGCCCCCGGTGCTCAGGCAGCCGGACAGGATGATCGTGCCGTCGAATATTTCGCGCACCTCTCTCACCAGCGCAAACGGGCTGGTCGTCCCGGCGTGGCCGCCCGCCCCGGCACACACGGTGATAATGCCGTCGACACCCTGCTCGATCGCCTTGTTTGCGTGGCGGACGTTGATGACGTCGTGGAACACTACGCCGCCGTAGCCGTGCACGGCGTCGATCACCTCCGACGGCGGTCGCAGGCTGGTGATGATGATCGGCACCTCATGCTTCACGCACAACGCGAGGTCGTGTTCGAGACGACTGTTGCTCTGGTGCACGATCTGGTTGACGGCGAACGGCGCTACCGGACGGTCGGGGTTGGCCTCCGCGAAGGTCGCGAGCTCTTCCTTGATCTGTGCCAGCCAGTCGTCGAGCAATGATTCCGGACGCGCGTTCAGCGCCGGGAATGCGCCGACGATGCCGGCCTTGCATTGCTCAATGACGAGCTCTGGCACCGACACGATGAACATCGGCGCGCCGATGACCGGGATACGCAGTCGGTCTTCGAGAACGGCAGGTAAAGGCATGGACAATCCCTGGTGCGGCGCAAAAACGCCGCGCATGCTAACACAAGCCGGGGAGACGTGAACGGGTTCACACTGGCGTGTCGCGCGGGTTGCTAGACTCACTCCCCATGTCCGCCAATACCGACAGCAAGCCGACGAATGCGACGACGATCATCCAGGCGCTGGATTCGCTCGATGCGTCGGCATTGACCTACGTCGAAATCGGCCTGCTGCAGAACGCGTTGAAAAATTCTGCGACGCGTCTCGATGAGGAATCAAAGACTCGTTCGGAGAACGACGAGTCAGGCGACACGGTCGTTATCCCCGCCCAGGAGGAATAGCGGCCGGCTCAGTCAGACGAGCATGAAGCTCGCCTCGCAATCGGCAATCAACGCATCGCCCTCGGCCAGCCTGGCCTCCCCTTTCAGCACCACCAGCCGCCGCCGCTGCACGTCGATCCAGCCCTTCAGCAGCACTTCCTGGCCGACCTCGAGCGGCTGCCGGTAACGAATCTCGCAGCGCGCGGTATGCGCCTTGATGTTCTGCAGGTACAGGACGTTTGCCATCACATCATCGAGCGCAGCGTAGATGATGCCGCCATGTACCGTGTTGCGATAGCCGACGTGATTTTCTCCGGCAGTGAAGCGGCCTCGGCAAATACCGTCGTCGAGACTGAAACGAATCTGAAGTCCGATCGGGTTCTCCGGCCCGCAGGCGAAACACATCTTGGCTTCTTCGATCAGCGGCTGCGTGGACAAGGCCTGCTCCCGGATACAGTTTGCGACTGCGTGAGGATACACCGGCCGCCGTCGATTCGCGGCACGGTGGCGCGGTGGCTCAGGGAACCTGTCGGTCGATCGTGATGTTGACGGCGCCCGAATCGGCCGGTGCAACGATCTGCTGGCCGTACCAGTCGCCGGGCTGCGCGACGGGTTGCCCGGTCGACGATACGCGTGCCAGGATTTCGAGCCGCTGGTAGCCCGACGGAACCCGGCCCGGAATCATCGCATCGCTGTCGCCGATCGGCACGGCGGCCGGCAATTCCGAGACCCTGCGGCGGACGGCTGCAAGCGGCGGCGACGGCTGGTCGGGGTCCCTCGCGATAATGAATACGGTCTGTTCCGGTTGCACCGCCGCATCGGCACCTGCGCCCAGCGCAACGTTGACCGTGACGACCGGTCCGTCCGCTGCCGGCGCCTCTGCCACGGGCCCGCCGCCTCGCAGCTCCGCGATACGCTGGCGCAGGATGTCCTGCACGTTCGGCGGCGGCGAAGTTGCCAGCAACGCCTCCCAGCGGTCGGCCCCGAGCTCGTTGTCGCCGCGCTCGATAGCGGCCATACCCGAATAAAACAGCGCTTTCGGGTTGTTCGGCACGAGTGCGAGCGCGTTCTCGAACAGGTCTCCGGCGCGCCCGTTGAGCAATCTCGCGTCCTGCATCACGATGGCCTCGCCGAGATCAGCGAGCGTCTGCCCGTTTTCCGCGTCTTCGAGTTCGACGGCGCGTTCGAACGCCGCCGCGGCGCCTGTGAAATTGCGCAGCTGGAAGTACGACCGGCCGAGCATTTTCCAGCCGTTGACGTCATTCGGATTTTCCTCGAGGCGCGCGGCGAGCGAAGCGACCATTTCGTCGACGCTGGGCATCGCCGATGCATCGGTGTCCGGATTCGGCGTGCCGATCGACGAGTACAGGCCACCGGAAATGGCCGCAACTGCGACGACCGCGAGCACCGCGTTGGCCGTCACCTTGCCTTCCGAGCGATACAACGGCACGACCACGACCAGTACGGCCGCGACCAGCATCACGCCGAGGATCAGCCAGAACATGCGCTAGCCGGCGACCTGTTCCGAATCGGTGTCGTCGTCGATGGGCATCGACATGCGTTTCTTTAGCACGCGATAGACGACGATGCCGCCAACCAGGAGAAAAACGCCGGGAGCGAGCCACAGCAATAGCGTGATGCCGCTCATGCGTGGGCGATACAGCGCGAACTCGCCGTAGCGCTGCACCAGGAAGTCGAAGATCTCGGCGTCGGACTTGCCCTCCGTCATCAGGCGTCGAATTTCGCGACGCAGATCATCGGCAAGGAACGCATTCGAATCCTTGATCGTCTGGTTCTGACATTTGAGGCAGCGGACCTCCGAGATGATCTTCTCGTAGCGTGCCTGCATTTCGGGATTGTCGAACGCCTCCCCCGTGTCAATCGCCAGCACAGGGGCGACCATCAGCACGATCGAGAGTGTCGCCAGCAGTCTTTTCATTTCCCACCCCGCCCGTCGGCGTCGATCAGCGGCATGAAGTCTTCCTCCCAGATCCGGCGATCCAGCGGCCCGAGGTGCTTGTGCAGCACCGTGCCGTCACGCCCGACCAGGAACGTTTCCGGGGCGCCGTAAACGCCCCAGTCGATGCCGACGCGGCCGTCCCCGTCGTAACCGGACGCAACGTAGGGATCGCCGAGCTGCGCCAGCCAGCGCAGCGCCTCGTCGCGGTTGTCCCGCCAGTTGATGCCGACGATCGGCACGACGTCCTCGCGAGACAGCTGGAGCAGGAAGTCGTGTTCCTGGCGGCAGCCGACGCACCAGGTCGCCCAGACGTTGATCAAGGCAGTCTCGCCCTCGTAAAGCGCCGTACCGACTCGCGTCGACGGGTCCTTCAGCCCTGGCAGGTCGAACGTCGGCGCCGTTTTGCCGACAAACGGCGATGGCAATTCGTTCAGGTTCCGTTCCGGGTCGAGACCCTTGACGAACACGGCGACCAGCAGGCCGAACAGCACCAGCGGCGTCACGAAACGCCACATCAGGCCGGTTCCCCGGCGAGCTTGCGCTGCGCCTCGCGTACCGGTGCGGTCAGCCGGTAGCGACGGTCGCTGGCGGCGACGATGCCGCCGATCGCCATGATGAATGCGCCGAGCCATATGAAGCGGATCAACGGCTTGTACTGCACGCGCACGCTCCACGCCCCGTCACCGAGGGGATCGCCGAGTGCGACGAACAGGTCGCGATTCCAGCCGGCGTCGATGCCGGCCTCGGTCATCGGGCTCTGTTGCACCAGGTAGGTTCGCTTCTGCGGCCGGAGCTGGGTCACGAACTCGCCATTTCTGCGCACGTCGACCTCGCCCTCTATGGCCTGGTAGTTCGGGCCCTGTACGTTTTGCAGTCCGCGCAGTTCGAAACTGAAGCCGGCTACATCGATGGATTCGCCCGGGCGCATGCTGCGGTCGGCTTCGATGCTGAACGACGACACGATTGCGACACCCAGCACGAACAGGCCGACGCCGAAGTGTGCGATCGACATGCCGAGAACACCGCGCGTGATTCGCGTCGATCCCTCGGCGCGGCGCCAGGAACGGATCGGGTGAACAAGCGACGCGGCCATGATCCAGATCGCAGAGATAACGCCGACGACCAGCAATACGCTGCCGCTGCCGTAAATGAAGAGCGGGATGACGATGCCGAGCACGACGGCGACGAGAGCCGGATATTTCAACGTCTTCGACAGCGTACCGGGCGGCTGGCTGCGCCACACCGTGTGCATGCCGACGCCGATCAGGAATACCAGTGGCAGCATCGGGATGGCAAATGCGACGTCGAAGTATGGCGGTCCGACGGAAATCTTGCCGCCCGTGAACAGCTCGACGAACAACGGCGCGAGCGTGCCACCGAGTATCAGCGTCGTCGCAATAACCAGCAGCACGTTGTTCAGCAGCAGGAACGTCTCTCGGGACAGCGGCCGAAACCCTGCGGCCGAGTCCAGTGCCGGCGCCCGCCAGGCATACAGTCCCAGGGCACCGCCGATGACCACGGTCAGGAACGCGAGGATGAAGAGCCCGCGCTCGGGGTCAACCGCGAACGCGTGTACGGAAATCAGGATGCCCGAACGTAACAGGAAAGTGCCGAGCAGGCTGAGCGAGAATGCGGCAATGGCGAGCAGCAGCGTCCAGCTTTTGAACAGACCGCGTTTTTCGGTGACGGCGAGCGAATGGATGAGCGCCGTGCCGGCCAGCCACGGCATAAACGAGGCGTTTTCGACCGGGTCCCAGAACCACCAGCCGCCCCAGCCGAGCTCGTAGTAGGCCCACCAGCTGCCGAGCGCGATGCCGACAGTCAGGAACAGCCAGGCCCACGTCGTCCACGGCCGCGTCCAGCGCGCCCAGTTCTGGTCGAGGTTGCCGGACAGCATCGCCGCGATGGCGAACGCAAACGCGACGGAAAAGCCGACGTAGCCGGTGTACAGGAGCGGCGGATGAATCGCGAGGCCCGGATCCTGCAGCAGCGGATTCAGGTCGGCGCCATCGGGAGGCGCCGGAATCAGTCGCTCGAACGGATTCGAGGTCAGCAGCGTGAACAGCAGGAAGCCGACGCTGAGCAGGCCCAGCACACCGATCACGCGCGCGGCGAACGGCTGCGGCAGTTCGCCGCTGAAGCGACAGACCAGCACGGTCCAGAGCGCCAGCAGCAGTATCCACAGCACGAGTGATCCTTCGTGCGCGCCCCACACCGCCGAAATCTTGTACATCGTCGGCAGCGCGAGCTGCGAATGGTTGGCGACGTACAGGACCGAGAAATCGCTTTCGAGAAACGACCAGGTCAGGCACGCGAACGCGACGCCGACGAAAACGAACTGGCCGATGGCCGCCGGCCTGGCCACGGCCATCATCGCCGCATCGCCGCGCTGCGCGCCGACCAGCGGCCACGCGGCCTGGCAGATCGCCAGTGCGAGCGCGAGAATCAGCGCGAAATGGCCGATCTCGGGTATCACTGCTGCTCGGCTTCCATAGCCGCTTCCTTCGCTTCTGCGTGCCTGGCGAGCGACTCGGCGACCTCCGGCGGCATGTAGTTCTCGTCGTGCTTCGCCAACACCTCGTCGGCGACAAAAACACCGTCCTCGTTGAGGCGGCCATGCGCGATAATCCCCTGCCCCTCGCGGAACAGGTCCGGCAGGATGCCGCTGTACGTGACCGTCAGCTCGCTTTCGAGGTCCGTCAGGTCGAACGCGACTTCCAGCTCGCCGGGATTGCGGCGCACGCTGCCGTCGACGACCAGGCCGCCGACGCGGAAATTTCGGTCCGCCGGATAGTTGCCTTTTTCGACTTCGGATATCTCGACGAAGAACATCATGCTCTCCTCGAATGCGCGCAGCGACAGCGCTGCCGCTACCGCGATGCCGGCCACGGCGAGGCCGACGGCCAGCATGCGTTGTTGTCTCGGTTTCATTGATCGGGCTCCAGCGCCTGCAGGCGCATGCGGATCTCATTGTACGTTTGCCGGTGCTTGCGCCGCCCCTGCAGCACGCAAGCGACCAGCACGATAAGCGTCAGCGCAAAGCAGCTCCATACGTAGGCGCCGTAGCCGCCCATGGCCAGTGCTTCCGTCATGCCGCGCTGTCCTGATTCAGCACGAGGTTCCTGACCCATCGTGCGCGCCGCTCGCGATTCAGGACCTCGGTCCGTACGCGGCCCAGCAGCAAGGCGCCGAACAGCAGCGAAAAGCCGAAAATCATCGCCAGCAGCGGGTACAGCATCGCTGGCTCGATCGCCGGCCCGCCCTCACGAATGAGCGTCGGTCCCTGGTGCAATGAACTCCACCACTCGACGGAGAAATGGATGATCGGCACGTTGACGGCGCCGACCAGCGCCAGGACCGCACTCGCCTTGTCGGCCTGTGCCGTGTCGTCGATGGCGGCACGAAGCGCCATGTAGCCGAAGTAAAGGAACAGCAAAATCAGCTCGGACGTGAGCCTTGGATCGCCCCATTCCCACCAGGTTCCCCACATCGGCCGGCCCCAGATCGACCCGGTGGCGAGCGCGAGGAAAGTGAACCAGGCGCCGAGCGGGGCTGCGCCTGCGGCAACGGCGTGGGCCAGCTTCATACGCCAGATGAGGCCGATGCCGGCGGATATCGCCATCACCATGTAGGCGAGCAAGGACAGGTAGGCAGCGGGCACGTGCACGTAAATGATGCGAAACGCGTCACCCTGCTGGTAGTCGGGCGGCGCGACGAACAGGCCCGCCCAGGCGCCGTAGCCGATCAGCAGCAGGCCGGGTACGGCGAACCAGGGGATCATCCGCAACGACAGCTCGTAGAAATGCGGTGGTGAGGCCAGTTTGTGAAAGAAAGTCCACACGGTTCTGTTACTCGTTGCAGATCCTCAAGGCCGCGGCCGTGGCGAATGGTGCGAGGGATACCGCCAACATGCAATAGGCGCCCAGGAAGTACAGTCCGGCGGCGATTCCATCGCCCGATGCGGCCAGCGATACCGTCCTGGCGCCGAAAATCAGCACCGGCATGACCAGCGGCAGGATCAGCAGGCCGAGCAGCGCGGCACCGCGATGCAGGCCGACCGTCAGCGCGGCGCCGACGGACCCCACCAGGCTCAGCGACAGCGTGCCGAGTGCGAGCGTCGCTGCCATCACGGCAATAGTGCCAGCCGGCATCTGATACGTGATGGCAACCAGCGGCGACATGACTACCAGCGGAATGCCGCTGACCATCCAGTGTGCCAGCGCCTTTGCCAGCGCGAGCAGCGGCAGCGGCTGCGGGCAGAGGATCAGCTGGTCGAGGCTGCCGTCCTCGTGGTCGCCCAGGAACAGGCTGTGCAGCGACAGCAACGCCGCGAGCAGTGCAGCCACCCATACCACGCCCGGGCCGCTGAATACGAGCGCCTGCTCGCCCGGGCCGACCGCGAGCGGAA
>CALKYK010000196.1 GCA_938003715.1 uncultured Gammaproteobacteria bacterium | reverse complement strand
GGACATCGCGCAGGGCGTCGACCGCGACGATCCGGAAAACCAAGGCGCCGGCGACCAGGGCCTGATGTTCGGCTACGCGACGAACGAAACAGACGTGCTGATGCCGGCGCCGATCACCTACTCGCACCGGCTCGTGCGACGCCAGGCCGAGGTGCGTAAGAACGGCACCCTGCCGTGGCTGCGGCCGGATGCGAAGAGCCAGGTCACGTTCGTCTACGAAGACGACAAGCCGGTCGGCATCGATGCCGTGGTCCTGTCGTCGCAGCATCACGCCGACGTGTCGTTGAAGGACCTGCGGGAAGGCGTGATGGAGGAAATCATCAAGCCGGTCCTGCCCGCGGAATGGATCACGAAGAAGACCCAGTACCACATCAACCCGACCGGACGCTTCGAGATCGGCGGGCCGATGGGCGACTGCGGGCTGACCGGGCGCAAGATCATCGTCGACACCTACGGCGGCTCGGCTCGCCACGGCGGCGGCGCGTTTTCCGGCAAGGATCCGTCCAAGGTCGACCGTTCCGCGGCCTACGCATGCCGCTACGTGGCGAAAAACAGCGTCGCCGCGGGACTCCCGGACCGCTGCGAGATACAGGTTTCGTACGCGATCGGCGTCGCGGAGCCGACCTCGATCAGCGTACAGACGTTCGGCACCGGCAAGGTCAGCGAGGACGAGCTGACGGTGCTGATTAGGGAGAACTTCGACCTGCGCCCGTACGGAATACTGAAGTCGCTCGACCTGATCCGGCCGATCTACCGGCCGACGGCGGCGTACGGCCACTTCGGCCGCGACGATCTCGACCTGAGCTGGGAGCGCACCGACAAGGCGGAAGCCCTGCGCGGCGCGGTCGCAGCGTAAACGAACACTCAATCCAGAACCGACTTTCCAGGAGAACACCATGAGCGGCGGAGCCGTTGCCATACAGAAACAGGACTACAAGGTTGCCGACATCGGCCTGGCCGAGTGGGGCCGCAAGGAAATCGCGATCGCAGAAACCGAGATGCCGGGCCTGATGGCGCTGCGCGACGAGTTCGGCGATGCCAGGCCGCTCGAAGGCGTGCGCCTGGCCGGCTGCCTGCACATGACGATTCAGACCGCGGTCCTGATCGAAACGCTGGCCGAGCTCGGTGCCGACATCCGCTGGTCGTCATGCAACATCTTCTCGACCCAGGATCACGCCGCCGCGGCGATCGCAGCCGCCGGCATCCCGGTGTTCGCCTGGAAAGGCGAGACCGAGGAAGAGTACTGGTGGTGCGTCGAGCAGACGATCAAGGGGCCGGACGGCTGGCGGCCGAACATGATCCTCGACGACGGCGGTGACCTGACGCTGGTCATGCACGACAAGTACCCGGACCTGATGGAAGACGTCAAAGGCGTCTCCGAGGAAACCACGACGGGCGTGCACCGCCTGTACGAGATGCAGAAAGCCGGCACGCTGAAGTGCCCCGCGTTCAACGTCAACGACTCGGTCACAAAGTCGAAGTTCGACAACCTGTACGGCTGCCGCGAGTCGCTGGTCGACGGCATCAAGCGTGCCACAGACGTCATGATCGCCGGCAAAATCGCGATCGTCTGCGGCTACGGCGACGTCGGCAAGGGCTCGGCGCAGTCGCTGCGGGGCCTCGGCGCCACGGTCTGGATCACCGAGGTCGACCCGATCTGTGCGCTGCAGGCGGCGATGGAAGGCTACCGGGTCGTCGATTTCGACGAGGTCTGCCACCTGGCCGATATCGTCGTCACGGCGACCGGCAACTACCACGTCGTGTCCGGACCGCAGATGGAGCGCATGAAGGACCAGGCGATCCTTTGCAACATCGGGCACTTCGACAACGAAATCGATGTCGCCTACCTGCGCAAGTTCGAATGGGAGAACATCAAGCCGCAGGTCGATCACATCATCTTCCCGGACGGCAAGCGCATCATCCTGCTGGCCGAGGGCCGGCTCGTGAACCTGGGCTGCGGCACAGGTCATCCGAGCTTCGTGATGTCGAACTCGTTCACGAACCAGGTACTGGCGCAGATCGAGCTGTGGAAAAACGGCGACCAGTACGAAAACAAGGTGTACGTGCTGCCGAAACACCTCGATGAAAAGGTGGCGCGCCTGCACCTCGAGCGCATCGGCGCGAAGATCACCAGGCTCACGGACGAACAGGCCGAGTACATCGGTGTTTCAACGGACGGACCGTACAAGCCGGAGCACTACCGCTACTGACCCGGGCCGTAACGGCCGGCGGGCTGTGCCGGCCGTACGCCTTCGAGCGAGGAGACGACAGCTATCGACGCGTCGCCTGAAGCGATCCGGATCCTGCACCTGACAGATCCGCACCTGTTTGCGGACGCGGAATCAGGCCTGCGTGGCACCGTCACGGCCAATACCCTCAAACGCGTTCTCGACGACGTCGCTGCGCGCCGCTGGCCGGCCGATATCGTCGCCGTGACCGGCGACCTGATCCAGGACGATACCCGCGAGGCGTACGAGCGCTTTCGCGATTTCCTCGTTCCGCTCGGGCGCCCCGTGCACTGCGTGCCGGGCAATCACGACGTGCGCTACCTGATGCAGGAAGTGCTGTGTGACGATCCGTTTCGCTACTGCGCCGCGGCGGAAATCGGCAACTGGCTGGTGATCGGCATCGACAGTTGCCTGGCCGGCGAAGCCGGCGGCCGCGTCAGCGAGGCCGAGCTAGCGCGGCTCGAGCAGGAGCTGGCCGGCACCGCGGCGCCGCATGCACTCGTGTGCCTGCATCATCCGCCGCTGCCGGTCGGCACGAAGTGGCTCGACCAGGTCGGGCTCGCAAACGGCAGCGAGTTCCTGCACGTTGCTGCGCGCAGCGGCAAGGTACGCGGCGCACTGTTCGGCCACGTTCACCAGGCGTTCGACCGCGACTTCGACGGCATGCGCATCGTCGGTACGCCTTCCACCTGTCGCCAGTTCCTGCCTGGCAGCGACGATTTCGCCCTCGACGACAAGCCGCCGGCGTATCGCCACATCGTGCTCGGCGCCGACGGCACGATCGACACGGAGCTGATCTGGCTCGGGAACGACTGATGGCGGCCTGCCGACCGGGTCTCGCACTGCTCACGCTGCTGGCGTTCACCGCTGCTGCGGACGACGGCGGACGACTGAGTCTCTGGCAGGTCGACGGCGACGCGAATCGCGTCTACCTGCTCGGATCCATACACGTGCTGCGCGAGTCCGACCACCCGCTGCCGCCCGGCCTGGATGCCGCATACGACGATGCCGAGGCGTTGTACATGGAGCTCGACTTCGACGATCTCGACGCCGCGGCCGACCAGGCGACCATAGCCGAACTGGCATTCATCACCGACGGCAGCAGCCTCGGCGACTGGCTGGGTGCAGACGCCTGGCAAAGGGCGGGCGAGCTCGCCGCCGACGCCCGGGTGCCGCTGTCGATGCTGGAACGCACCGAGCCGTGGTTCGCGGCGATCAACGTCGAGCTCATGATCCTGACGCGACTCGGCTACACGCAGGAGCACGGCATCGAAAACACGTTTGCAGCGCGCGCCGCCCGAGACGACAAGGAGATTTACGGTTTCGAGACGACGCGCCAGCAGCTCGGGTTTCTCGATGGGCTGTCGCGCGATGCGCAGCGCGAACTGCTGCTCAGCACGCTCGAGGAAGGCGTAAGGCTCGGCGAGATCATGCAGGGATTGATTGACGCCTGGCGTATCGGCGACACCGAATATCTCCAACGCGAGCTGCTCGACGACATGCAGACGATGTCGGAACTGCACGACGTGATCGTCGTCAATCGGAACCGTGCCTGGGCGAATGCGATCGATGAACTGCTCGACGACGACCGCGATTACCTGGTCATCGTCGGTGCGCTGCACCTGGTCGGTCGCGAAGGTGTGCCGGCGCTGCTGGCCGGGCGCGGTCATCGCGTCGTGCAGCTGCGGTCGCAGCACTGAAAGCGTTCAGATCTCGACCATCTCGAAGTCTTCCTTGCCGGCGCCGCAGTCCGGGCAGCGCCACGACAGCGGTACATCATCCCAGCGCGTGCCGGGCTCGATGCCGGATTCCGGGTCGCCCTCCTCCTCGTTGTAAACGAAGCCGCAGATCAGGCACATGTACGCTTTCATGCCGGCAAGTGTGCCCGACGCCGGGGGTTTCCGCCACGCGCCACCATTCGGTAGCATGCCGCTCTTCCCTGCAGGAGTCGCCATGAGTCTTTTCGACGAAGCCCGTCGCTACATTGCCGGCGGTGTCAATTCGCCGGTGCGTGCATTTGCCGGCGTCGGCGGTGAGCCGGTCTTCATCCGCAGCGCCCGCGGTGCGTGGCTCGAATCCGAAGACGGGCGCCGGTTGATCGACTACGTCGGGTCCTGGGGGCCGATGATCCTGGGCCACGCACATCCGGACGTG
>CALKYK010000195.1 GCA_938003715.1 uncultured Gammaproteobacteria bacterium | reverse complement strand
CCAGCGACGCGACGACCGGCGCGAGCGACAGGATCGGCGGGTTGCTGAGCTGCCAGAGATCGGCACCTTCGGCCGGCGTGAACGAGGGCGCCATGCGAAAGCGCGTCGATTCCTCGTGGCCCCACCAGCCGAGCAGCTGCTCCGAGCCGTCCGCGTCGAGATGCTGCGAGTGTATGAACGCGCCGCCGATCGCCCCGGGGCCGCTGTTCAGGTACTTGTACGTGCACCAAGCTGCGAAGTCGGGGGCCCAGTCGTGCAGCGCCAGCGGCACGTTGCCGATCGCATGCGCGAGGTCGAGCCCGATCGCGCAGCCGGTCACGTTCGCGAGGCGACACAGCGCCTCCATGTCCAGCACCTGGCCGTTGTAGTACTGCACGCCCGGCAACAGCAGGAGCGAGATCTCGTCGGCATGTTCCTCGAGCAGGTGCGACAGGTCCTCGGTATACAGCGCCTCGTCGTCACGCGGCCGCCACTCGATCAGCGATTCGGCAGGGTCGTAGCCGTGCAGGCGGATCTGCGACATGACGGCAAAGCGGTCGGAGGGGAAGGCGGTCGATTCGATGACGATCTTGTGGCAATCCGGGCCGGGCCGGTAGAAGGTCGTCATCAGCACGTGCAGGTTCACGGTCAGCGTGTTCATCGCGACGACTTCGTGCTCCCTGGCGCCGGTCAGCAGCGCCAGGTTTTCACGCGCAAGGCGGTGATAGGGCAACCACGGCCGGCGCGCGCGAACGTGCCCTTCCACGCCGAGCCGCGCCCAGTCCTCGAGCTCCTCGGTGACGTAGCGAGCCGCCCGTTTCGGCTGCAGGCCGAGCGAGTTGCCGCACAGATAGACGTTGTCGCGTCCGTCGAGCGGCGGCGGGAACGAGAATTCCTCGCGGAACGCGCGGAGCTCATCGGCCGCGTCCTGATCACGGGCGTATTTTCGCGTCGCGGCAAACCCGGTCATGCGAAGCGGTCCCGCGGCAGCGCGAGCCACTCGAGCGCCGAGTCGGCCAGCAGGTTGGCGGTGGTTTCCGGATCGAGCTGCATGTCCTCGATCATCTTGCCGGGATGATGCTCTCCGAGTGGAAACGGGTAGTCGCTGCCGAGCGCAATGCGGTTCGAGCCGAACAGGTCGATCATGTAATTGAGCATAGCCGGTTCGTGCACGAGCGAATCGACGTAGAAATGGCCGACGTATTCGCGCGGGTTGCGCTCGTTCTTGGTCGCGACGATGTCAGGCCGCACGTGGAAGCCGTGCTCCAGTCGGCCGATGATGCCGGGAAACGCGCCGCCGCCGTGGGCAAACGCGACTCTCAGTTTCGGCAGCTTCTCGAACACGCCGCCGAAGATCATCGAGCAGATGGAGAGCGCGGTTTCTGCCGGCATGCCGACCAGCCACGGCAGCCAGTACAGGCCCATGCGCTCCTTGCCGAGCATCTGCCACGGGTGCACGAACAGCGCGGCGCCGAGATCCTGCGCCGCCTCGAGGATCGGAAAAATGCGCGGGTCGTCGAGGTTCCAGCCGTTCACGTGCGAGCCGATCTGCACGCCGGCGAGACCGAGCGGGCCGACACATCGTTCCAGTTCGGCGATGGACAGCGCGGCGTCCTGCATCGGCAGCGTACCGAGTCCGATGAATCGCTGCGGCTGTTCGTCGACGAGGCCGGCGAGGTGGTCGTTCAGGATTTTCGCAAGGTCGGCGGTGTGCGCGGGCCGTGCCCAGTAGCTGAACATGACCGGCACCGTCGACAGCACCTGGACGTCGACTCCGGTCGCGTCGCAGTCGGCGAGGCGCACGCCCGGATCCCAGCAGTTCGACTCGATTTCGCGAAACAGCTTGCCGTCCAGCATCATCCGCGCGCACCCGGGACCGTGGTGTTCGAGCTGCACGAAGCCGCCGTAGCCGTAGCGTTCTTTCAGGTCGGGCCAGTTCTCCGGGAGGATGTGCGTGTGGATGTCGATTTTCAGCATCGCCGCGCCGGCCGGCCGTCAGGCCTTCTCCGGGAGCGGCATGACCGTGCCACATTCGTCGCAGGTACGGTTCGCCTCCGAGCCGTAGAAACGGTCGAAGATCGGCGGCAGCTGGCCGACGATGTCGGAGACGTACAGGTACTCCTCGTACAGCTTGTGGTTGCAGTTGTCGCAGAACCACATGAAGCCGTCGAGTTCGTGCGTCAGGCGCTTGCGTTCGACCACGAGCCCTACCGTGTCGGCGAAGCGCTGCGGCGAGTGCGGCACTTTCGGCGGCAGCAGCAGGATTTCGCCTTCGCCGATCGTGATGTCCACGCGCTCGCCGTCCTGGATCGTCTGCAGCAGCATGTCGCCTTCCAGCTGGTAGAAAAACTCCGGGCCTTCGTCATAGTGAAAGTCCCTGCGCGAGTTCGGACCGCCCACGACCATGACGATGAAATCGTCGTCTTCGAAGACCTGCTGGTTGCACACCGGCGGCTTGAGCAGGTGCCGGTGCTCGTCGATCCATTGCCTGAAATTGAATGCGGTCAGCGATTTCATCCGTTCGTCCTCACCGGTCCGGCATGTGTGCGATGCATTTGAGTTCGATCGCGATCGGCGTCGGCAATCGCGACACTTCGACGGTGGTGCGGCAGGGCCCGTCCTTGCCGAAGTATTCACCGTACAGGCGATTGAAGGTCGCGAAATCTCGTTTGATGTCGGTCAGGAACACGGTCACGTCGACCAGGTCCTCGAGGCCGGCCCCGGCGCTTTCCAGCACGGCGCGGACGTTCGCGATGACGGCGTGGCACTGCGGCTCGATGTCGTAGCTTTCGATCTCGCCATCGTCCCGGAGCACGACGCCGGGAATGGGGCCGCCGCCGGGCGGTCGCGGCCCGATGCCGGACAGGAACAGGAGCGCCCCGACGCGTTTCGCGTGCGGGTAGGCGCCGACCGGCGCCGGTGCGGTGTCCGTCTGGATCGTTTCCTGCTTCACCTCGTTACTCCCGGCCAGTGTACTCCGACTCAACAGCCGCATTCGACCTGGATGACCTCCGGCTTGCCGTCCAGCCGCACCGCCGTCAGCTGCCGCCCCCAGACACAGCCGGTATCGACCGCGACCAGATTCTCGTCGATCATCAGCCCGAGCGCACTCCAGTGACCGAAGACGATGCGCGTGCCCCGCCACTGCGCGTCCGGCACCGCGAACCAGGGTTTGAGTCCCTTTGCCGCGCTGTCGGGCGGCCCCGCGTGTGAGAAATCGATACGGAAATCGCTGGTCAGCATGCGCATGCGGGTCAGCGCGTTGACGATGAAGCGCAGACGTCGCGTGCCGGTCAGCCTGGCGGTCCAGCGATTCGGCTTGCTGCCGTACATCTTGCCGAGAAACCCCGCGTAGTCGTCGGACCGCAACACCGCCTCGACCTCGGCGGCGCGCTTCAGCGTCTTTTTCACCGTCCACTGTGGCGGCACGCCGGCGTGCACCATCAGCGTTTTCAATGCCTTGTCGTAGTAGGCGAGGGGCTGACGCCGCAGCCAGTCGATCAGCTCGTCGCAGTCCGGCTTGCCGAGGATCTTCCACATCGAGTCGAAGCGGCTGCCCGAATACTTCACGCCGTTGGCGAGCGCCAGCAGGTGCAGGTCGTGGTTGCCGAGCACGGTAGTCACGGCATTGCCGAGGCTTTTCACGTAGCGCAGCGTCCTGCGCGATTTCGGGCCGCGATTGACGAGGTCGCCGGTCAGCCACAGCCGGTCGCGCGCCGGGTCGAAGTCGATGCGGTCGAGCAGCTTCGCGAACGGGTCGAAACAGCCCTGAAGGTCGCCGATCGCGTACTGAGCCACGGAATTCGGAGCGTTGCCGGCGGTCAGTGCAGCATGCCGGGCACGGCCAGCGTGAACGGCGGGATGGGCGCATCGAAATCGATGCCGTCGTCGGCCTGCATCCGGTAGCTGCCCTGCATTGCGCCGACAGGCGTTTCGAGCACCGCACCGCTCGAATATCGGTACGATTCGCCCGGATTGAGCCGAGGCTGCTCGCCGACGACGCCGTCGCCGGACACTTCCTGCACCTTGCCGTTGGCATCGGTGATGATCCAGTGACGTCGCAGAAGCTTGGCCGGCACGTCACCGGTATTCTCGATCGTGATGGTATAGGCGAATACGTAGCGCCCGACGTCAGGCTCCGACTGCTCGTCGACGTACTGCGTGGCTACCTGGATCCTGATTTCGTAGTTCCTGTCGTCCATGTCGTCGCAATGCGCCCCGCCCCGGCGCGTATTCTAACCGACATCCCGCCTCACTTTGCACCGTGCAGGGCGTTGGCGAGCCGGACCCAGTCGCCGACGGCGAGGCGTTCCGGGCGGAGCGCCGGGTCGATGCCGGCGGACGTGAGCACCGCTGCGTCCGCCTCGCCGCGCAGTGCGTTGCGCAGCGTCTTGCGCCGCTGCGAAAATGCCTGCCGCACCAGCCGCTCGAATAGCAGCGGGTCTGCGATGTCGAAGGACCCCGGCGGCAGCGGACTGAGCCGTATCACCGCGGACGTAACGCGCGGCGGCGGCGTGAACGCCGACGGCGGCACGTCGAACAGTGGCTCGGTCTGCATGCGGCAGCCGAGCATCACGGTAAGGCGGCCGTAATCCTTGCTGCCGGGTGCCGCGGCGAGCCGGTCGACGACCTCCTTCTGCAGCATGAAGTGCGCGTCGCGGATCGACGCGGCTGCATCCAGCAAATGAAACATGAGCGGCGTCGAGATGTTGTAGGGCAGGTTGCCGACGACGCGAATCGACGCACCGAAGGTCGTGAAATCCACGTCGAGCGCGTCGGCGGCGTGCAGCTCGAAGTTGGGCGCGGTCGCGAAATGCGAACGCAGCGACGCAGCCAGGTCGCGGTCGAGTTCGATCGCGTGTACGGTCGCGCCCGATTCGACCAGCGGCGTCGTGAGCGCGGCTTGTCCGGGCCCGATCTCGACGATCGTGTCCGACTGCGCAGGCGCGATTGCCGCGACGATTTGCTCGATGATCTCGGGCGCGGTGAGAAAGTGCTGGCCGAATCGCTTGCGCGGCCGATGCGCGGTCACGACGCGCTCGCGAGTCGGTCCGCCAGGGCGATCGCGGCCTCCAGGCTGCCGGGATCCGCGGTTCCGGTGCCGGCGCGGTCCAGCGCCGTGCCGTGGTCCACCGAGGTGCGGACGATCGGCAGGCCGAGCGTGACGTTCACCGCGTGCCCGAAACCCGCGAACTTGACGACCGGCAGTCCCTGGTCGTGGTACATCGCCAGTATCGCGTCGGCGGGACCTGCTGCCGGCAGGAACGCGGTATCCGCGGGCAGCGGGCCGCGCGCGTCGATACCGTCCTTGCGACACGCCTCGATGGCAGGCTGAATGACATCGCGGTCTTCACTGCCGAGATGGCCCGCCTCGCCGGCGTGCGGATTGAGGCCACAGACGGCGATTTTCGGAGACGCGATACCAAAGCGCGCGACAAGATCAGCGTGCAGGACTCTCAGGACGTCGACCAATCCGTCGCTGGTCAGCGCAGCCGGTACGTCTTTCAGTGGCAAATGCGTCGTTGCCAGCGCGACGCGCAGCGTGTCCGCGACCAGCAGCATCACCGGCGTGGCGGCATTCGTCAGGCCGGCGAGGAACTCGGTGTGTCCGGAAAACGCGATGCCGGCGTCATTGATCGCGCTTTTCTGCAACGGTGCCGTGACCAGCGCCCGGAAGCGGCCGTCGCGGCAGCCCGCAACGGCGCTGCGCAGGCCGTCCAGCAGACCTGCCGCATTGGCCGGGTCAGGCGCTCCGCATACGGTGGCATTCGGCAACGGCTGTGCGAGCACCGCGAGGCCGTCGCCGCCCGCCCGGCCCGATTCGTAGTCGTGCAGCGCAAGCGACCGGCCCAGTTTCGCGGCCCGTGCGTGAAGCGTGTCCGGGTCGGCCAACACGACTCTCCGCTTTGCCCACGGCGTTTCCGCCAGCATGATGCACAGGTCCGGGACGATGCCGGCCGCTATCCCGGCGGTCGCGAC
>CALKYK010000194.1 GCA_938003715.1 uncultured Gammaproteobacteria bacterium | reverse complement strand
AATGTCCATTTTTGACCCTGTTATTGGTTGGAAAAGCTGGGCTTTCCCGGCGGGCGGGCGAAACGATTGTATCGAATGACACGGCCGTGCGCGTGATATTCCGGGTGGGAATTAAGCGCGGGATTATGGGTCATAAAAGACAACGCGGTATCGCTCGAAACTATAATGGCCCGATCGATACTTCTCGCACGCGGGCAAACGGGGGAATCATGGCGTCCAGCAAGAACCGAATGGCCCGGCGGGAATTCCTCGCATCGATCGGGCGCGCGGTCGGCGGTTCCGCGGTCCTGCGAACCATGGCGGCAATGGGTATCACGACGTCGCTCGCGGCATGCGGCTCGTCGTCTGCTGCGCCCGGAACACCGGGGTTGCCTCCGGCACCGCCGCCACCGCCCCCCGGTCGTCCGCCGTCGCCGAGACCCGGCGACTGGCCCGCGGGTGTCGGTGCCGGCAGAACCGTGACAATTCTCGGCGGCGGTATCGCCGGCATGACGGCCGCGTGGGAAATGGCCAAGCTCGGCTACGGCTGCACGATTCTCGAAGCGACGGCGCGGGCGGGCGGCCGCAACCGCACGATACGTTCCGGCGATCTCGTCAACGAAACGGATTCGATGCAGGTCTGCACCTGGGACGTGGACCCCGACCTGTATTTCAATCCCGGCCCTGCGCGCATCGCTCATCATCACGAATTCCTGCTCGGCTACTGCCGCGAGTTCAACGTTCCGCTCGAGGCTTTCATAAACGACAACCGCGCGGCACTGCTGCATTCGCCGAATTCGCTCGGCGGCCAACCGGTCATCGCCCGGCAAGTGCTGGCGGATATACGCGGCAACATCGCGCGCCTGCTGGCGCTTGCCGTCAACCAGAACGCCCTCGACCAGGAACTCAGCGCACAGGACAAGACCAATATTCTGAACATGCTGCGCGGCTTCGGCGATCTCGACGGCAATTTCAACTACACGGGCAGCGAACGGGCCGGTTTCCCCGGCCAGGAAAACGTCGGCAGTCGATCGCGCGGACAGCGCGTCACGCCGCTGCAGCTTTCCGAGTTGATCAGCGAAACGTTTTGGCAGAACCGGGCCGAGTTCGGCCAGGGCCTCGACCAGCAGCCGACGATGCTGCAGCCGGTCGGCGGAATGGACCGCATCGCGGACGCTTTCGCGTCGCGGGTGGCGCCGAACCTGGTCATGCAGGCCGAGGTCACCGAGATTCGCAAGATCGCGAGCGGTGCACGCGTCGTCTACAACGATGTGCAGGGTAATCCGCAGACGATCGACTCGGACTACTGCATTTGCACGATACCCGCGACCGTGTTGCGCAATATTCCGAACGATTTTTCAACAGGCCACGCGAACGAAATCAGCAACTTTGCGTATGCGTCCGCCGCGAAAATCGCGTTCCAGTCGCGGCGCTTCTGGGAGCAGGACCACAACATTTACGGCGGCATATCCTGGACGAACCAGCCGATAACGCAGATCTGGTATCCGAATAACGGTTACGGCCAGCAAAACGGCGTCGTGGTCGGCTCCTACATTTTTGGCGGCGGCGCCGGCACGGCCTTCGCCAATCAGACACCGCCGGACCGAATCACTTCGACAGTTTCCCAGGCCGATCGCGTGCATCCCAATTTCGGTACCGAGACCGTCGGCGGCGCCAACGGCATCAGCGTCGCGTGGCCGAAAGTGCCGTACCAGCTTGGTGCCTGGGGCATCTCCACGCCGAGCACGCTATTGACTGCCGACGACAACATTTTCTTCGCCGGCGAGCACCTGTCGATACTGCAGGGCTGGCAGGAAGGCGCGATTCTGTCCGCGTATCACGCGATCGACCTGGTCGTCGCGCGCGACACGCCATAGGGCGTCAACCGGACGATAAGGTTTGTCTAGCCGACCACCCGCTTCACCGCTTCGACCAGCGCATCACCCTGCTCGTCGAGGCGATAGCCGATGCGCATGTGCGGCTTGTTGATGTCGATCAGCCGCGTCAGGTCGATAGGCGTCGCGACGAGAACGAGGTCGCAGTCGACGGCGTTGACCGTCGCCTCCAGATCGCGAATCTGCGCGTCGCCGTAGCCCATTGCCGGCAAAAGTGCGCCGGTGTCCGGGTAGTGCTCGAACGTTTCGGCAATCTCGCCGACCAGCCACGGCCTGGGGTCGACCAGCTCCTTTGCGCCGTTCTGCCGCGCCGCCAGTACGCCCGCGCCGAACGCCATGTTGCCGTGCGTCGTCGTGGGGCCGTCCTCGATCGCAAGCACGCGCTTGCCGCGGATCGCTCCCGGGTCTGGCACGTCGAGCGGAGAGTGCCCGTGCACGATGGTCGCGTCCGGGTTCAGTCGCTTCGCATTTTCCTCGATGATCCGGATATTCTCCGCGTCCGCGGAATCGACCTTGTTGATCAGAATGACGTCACCGCGCTCGAAGTTCGCGGTGCCCGGGAAATACTCGAGTTCGTGTCCCGGCCGGTGCGGATCAGCCAGTGCGATCCACAGGTCGGGTTTGTAGAACGGCGTGTCGTTGTTGCCGCCGTCCCACACGATGACTTCGGCTTCTTTCTCGGCCTGCTCGAGAATGGCCGCGTAGTCGATGCCCGCGTAAACAATCACGCCGTTGCGGATATGCGGTTCGTATTCCTCGCGTTCCTCGATCGTGCACTCGTGCAGGTCGAGATCGTCCAGCGTCGCGAAGCGCTGCACCGCCTGCTTCGCCAGGTCGCCATAGGGCATCGGGTGA
>CALKYK010000193.1 GCA_938003715.1 uncultured Gammaproteobacteria bacterium | reverse complement strand
GCCGGGGCGGGTCAGCTACCGCATCAACGACCAGAGCGCCGTGATGTTTCAGCAGAACCAGGTCGAGCGCCTGGAAATCGCCGACCCGTCGCTCGGCACGCCGCAGCAGCTGACCGTCATTCCGCAGCGCGAAGGACGGGTGTACGTCAACGTCTCCGCCGCCGTCGATACCGAGAACGGCGAGCTGATCAAATCGATGGCAATCCCGATCCGGGTCGGCAAGGCGGTGGAGGGCCCGACGATCAACGGCGAGCTGGTCGAAACCGCGGACGGCGAAACCGTGATCTCGATGCCCGCCGTGGAGAATTGATCGCGCGGGATACGCCACGAATCCGACGGGATCCACAAGCGACGACTGACCCCGGCTTTATTGCGAGGCCCGAAGGGCCGAAGCAATCCATCGCATCCGGACAAAACTCATGGATTGCTTCGCTGCGCTCGCAATGACGGAAGCATTGTCATCGCGAGGAGCGGCCACGCAGCGCTCGCTGCAGGCTTCGCGACGACGCGATCCAGAACCGACGCGGACCGGTGAAACCGTCCGCTGCGACGCATAAATTCCTGTTTTACATAACGAAAAAGCAATTTGGGAATATTTTCCCGGTCGATCTATGCGGTACATCACAGACGGCGTCACCGCTTCTTTGTACCGTTGTCCGCAGACTGCCGATTTACTGTCGCAATGAAAGGCGGCGGCAGGATAACTACAAGGGAAACCGTCGGGGCCTGACGCGCAGCACGCAACCCGCGGCATCCCACCCATGGACAGGGCAAGGGCCGGGGTAGCGATGGTTCGTGATCTGAGAAAGCAGATCAAGGAAGCAACGGAAAAGTCGGGTATCAGCCGCCTCGACTTCATCCAGCTCCTGAAACTCATCGACCAGCATTATGACAAGATGGAAGCGACGATCACCCAGTCGCTGACTTCCCGCACTCTCGACACCACCACCACGACGCCGATCGAAGTCATCTTCGACAGCGTCACCGAAGCCCTGCTGTCGGTCAGCGAAGAAGGCACGATCCGCAACTGCAATCGTATCTGCTCGCGCTACTTCGGCATCGAGCGCGAGGCGCTGATCGGCCAGTCGATCGTGCGCATCCTGCCACAGGCGAAAGGGCGCACGCTGGCGCAGTTCCTCGCGCCTTTCATGTCCGACATCGACGACACGAACGCCGAGTTTGCCGGCGGCGAGGTCGAGGCGGCCAGGAAGAACGGCAAGACCTTCGTTGCCGAGATCAATGCCAGCGCACTCGAACTCGGTGAACGACGGGTTTTTGTTATCAGTCTCAAGGACGTCACCGGGCGCAAGAATGCCGAGCGCACGCTGAAGGAAAACGAGGAGCGCTATCGAGCGCTGGTCGAGAATGCACCCGAAGCGATCGTCGTACTCGACGTGGCAACGAACAAATTCGTCGACGCGAACGACAATGCCTGCCGGCTCTTCAACCTGTCGCGCAAACGGCTGCTGTCGATCGGTCCCAAGGCGATCAGCCCGGCGGTGCAGCCCGACGGCACGCCATCGTTCGGCGTACGTCGCGGCTTCATCGACCGTGCGCTGAAAGGAGAGCATCCGACCTTCGAATGGATGCACAAGGATTTTTCGGGCCGCGAGTTCCCGTGCGAGGTTCGCTTCAGCCGCCTGCCCGCCGGCGAGCGGCGGCTGGTGCGCGTCAGCATCACCGACATCTCCGAGCGCCAGCGCAGCGACAAGTTAGACTACGCGCCGAACAAGAATCACGAGATGATCGCCGCGAGCAAGCCGTTCGACCGCACGCTGCGTTCGATCTGCCGATGCACGGAAAAGATCAGCCACGGCATGTCGGTCGCGATCATGCGGCTCGACGTCAAGCACCAGGTGCTGACGGTCGAGGAGGCGCCGAGCCTGCCGGAACGGTTCAGGGTTGCGCTCGATTTTATTCCGGTCGAGCAGGCCGGCCTCGCCTGCGGCGCGGCCGTGTTTTCGAACAAGGAAAAAATCGTGACCAACATCGCGGCGGACGCGGCCTGGTCGGGCCTGCACAAGCTCGCGGACGAGCACGACCTTTTGGCGGTCTGGTCATTCCCGCTGCACGGCGCCGCCGGGCACATCATCGGCACGCTGGACGTTTACCTGGACGAGAAACGCCAGCCGACGACCGACGAGCTGGACAAGCTCGGGCGCATGGCCCGGCTCGCCGGCATTGCGATCAAGCGCCAGATCGACGAGGACAAGCTGCGCACCAGCGAGGCCCGCTATCGCGGCCTGTTCGAAAACGTGGTTGACGGCGTCTACATCGCATCGCGCGACGGCGACATCATCACGGTCAACCCGGCACTGGTCGAGATGCTCGGCTTCGACAGCGCGGACGACCTGAAGCGGGCAGGGCGCACCACGGCACTGTACGTGAACCCGATCGACCGGGAGCGGGTATTCGCGAGGCTCGAGGCAGAGGGCTTCGTGCGCAACTTCGAGTACCGGCTGCGGCGCAAGGACGGCTCCGAGATCGTTGTGTTGGAGAACTCCCGCGCCATCTATGACGAGGCGGGCAACGTCGTCGCGCACGAAGGCACGATCACCGATATCACCGAACGCAAGAAAGCGGAAACGCGCGTGTTCCAGGAAAAGGAGCGGGCGCAGGTGACGCTGCAGTCGATCGGCGACGGGGTCGTCACCACCGATGCGGACGGCCACATAGACTACATCAACCCGGTCGCCCAGGACCTGACCGGCTGGGATATGCGCTCCGCGCGCGGGCGCTCGATCAAGGAGATCATGACGCTCATCAACGAGCACACGCGGGCCTCGGTGGAAAACCCGGTACTGCGCTGCCTGAAGGAAGGTCGCGTCATCACGCTTGCGGAAAACTCGCTTCTGATTACGCGCGAGGGCAACGAGGTGCCGATCCAGGATTCTGCCGCGCCGATTCGTGACCGCATCGGCAACACGATCGGCGCCGTCATGGTGTTCCACGACGTCAGCAAGGAATCGCGGCTGTTCCGCAAGCTCTCCTACCAGGCGTCGCACGACACGCTCACGGGCCTGATCAACCGCCGTGAATTCGAAAACCGCCTCGTTACCGCGCTGGACAGCGCCCACAACAACCCGGGGCACGTGCACGCCCTGCTGTATCTCGACCTCGACCAGTTCAAGGTGGTCAACGATACGTTCGGCCACAACGCGGGCGACGAGCTCCTGCGCCAGATTGCGGAGCTCGTGCAGGCGAACATACGTTCGACGGACGTCGTCGCGCGGCTGGGCGGCGACGAATTCGGCATCCTGCTGGAACGCTGCAGCGAGGAGCGCGCGCTCGACGTGGCCGAAGCAATTCGCAGCGCCATCGAGGCGCATCGATTTACGTGGAAGCAGGCGTTCACCAGCGCGCGCTGCTCGATCGGCGTGGTGATGGTCACTAACGAAAGTCCCGACGTCGCAAACCTGATGAGCTACGCTGACGTCGCCTGCTACTCGGCGAAGGACCTGGGCCGCAACCAGATTCACATCTACCAGGAAAGCGACACGTCGGTGCGACACGAGGAAATGAAGTGGGTGTCGCGGATTACGAGCGCGGTCGAAGACAATCGACTGGAGCTTTTCTACCAGCCGATCGTCGGTATCAGCAAGGCCAAGTCGAAAGCGCGCGGTCACTACGAGCTGCTGCTGCGGATGCGCGACGAAAACGGCGACATCGTCAGCCCCGACCAGTTCATTCCCGCCGCCGAGCGTTACAACCTGATGTCGACGCTGGATCGCTGGGTGATCAGCGAGGCTTTGACCCAGCTCGCCGACCGCAATCCCGAGGCGGAGAGCGCGCACTTCACGCTGGCGATCAACCTCTCGGGCACCTCGCTCAGCGAGGATCGCTTCCTCGAGTTCGTCATCGAGGAGCTCAAGCGGCAGAAACTGCCGAAAGGGGCCATCTGCTTCGAAATCACCGAAACCGCCGCGATATCGAACCTGTCGCGCGTCATTCATTTCATGCAGGCTTTAAAGCAGCTCGGCTGCAAGTTCTCGCTCGACGACTTCGGCAGCGGTCTGTCCTCGTTCACCTATCTGAAGAACCTGCCGGTCGACTACCTGAAGATCGACGGGCAGTTCATCCGCCATGTCGCCGACGATTCCGTCGACGAGAGCATGGTGCGCGCGATCAGCGAAGTGGGGCACGCGATGGGCATCGAGACGATCGCCGAGCGCGTCGAGACGAAGGAAGTGCTGGACAAGCTGAGCGAGCTGGGCGTGGAGTTCGCGCAGGGCTACTACATCGCGCGCCCGACATCCGTGCAAACCTTCGAGCCCTGGGCCGAAGAGGGCCGCTCGACCCTGCTGGCCTGAATCCCTTTACGGCCGCTACCGCCGCGGCCCCAATGCGGTACACTGAGGCGACGACCGCCACAAAGACAAAAAATGCCGGAAATAAGCCACGCCCCCGGCCCCAAAGCCGAATCGCTGCTCGACCCTGACGCCCCCCCACCCGCGAG
>CALKYK010000192.1 GCA_938003715.1 uncultured Gammaproteobacteria bacterium | reverse complement strand
CAGCTTGAGATTCTGCCGCCGGTTCCATTCGTCGACTTCGACCAGCCGCTCCATCTCGTAGTCGTGGCCGCCGAATATCTTGACGACGCGGTTGCCCTTGAGCACCTCGTCGGTGACCTGCGTCACCTCGCCGACCGAATCCTGGATGCGCCCGCTGTAGCGGCGGAACGCCTTGCCGAGCACCTGGATCAGCGCAGCGATGATCGGCAGCAGTACCATGACGAACACGAACAGGCGCGGGCTCTGGTAGATCATCAGGCCGATCATTGCAAAAACGGTAAGCAGGTCGCGGACCATGACCGTGACGACGGTGGTGACCGACTCAGCCACCATTTCGACGTTGTACGTCATCCGCGACAGGATCGGGCCGCTTGCGTGCGATTCGATGAATCGCGTCGGCAGCGTCAGAAGTTTGCGGAACACGTCGCGGCGCAGGCTGGAGATCACGCTGCGACCGATCCAGCCGAGCGCAGCCTCGGTCGCAAAGCCGGTGAAGCCGCGGCCGAGGAAGATCGCAACGAAGGCGAACGGCAGCCAGCGCGTCGTCTGCAGGTTCTGCGCGACCAGCGTCTCATCCATCAGCGGTTCGACGAGCCAGACCATCGCCGTTTCGACGACGGCGGTTGCGGCCATCGACAGCACCGCAACAAGTCCGATCGCCTTGTGCGGCGTCACATAGCGCCACAATCGGCCGTAGACGACCTTGACCTGCGGATCGATTCGACCGGACACTGAGGGACCCTTGTCGATACGCGCCGCCGCTCAGTTTTCCGCGGGATCGTTGATCGTCGCGATACTGATGCGGGTGAAGCCGAGCCTGCCCGCAACGTCCATCGCCGTCACGACGTGCTGGTGACGGGCGTTCGCATCCGCGGATATGGTCAGCGGCAGCGACGAATCGCCGTTCGACAGGCGTTGCAGCGCATTGCGAATCGTTTCGGGGCGGCTGTTGACCAGTTCCCGGCCGTTGACGAGGAACGTGCCCTGCTCCGTGATCATGATCTCCAGCGACTGCGGCGCTTCGTCGACCGGCGCGACGTTTTCCGCCTCGGGAAGGCGGATCGAGATCTGCGACTGCTTGACGAAACTCGTCGACACCATGAAGAAGATCAGGAGCAGCAGGACGACGTCGATCAGCGACGTCAGGTTGACCTCGGGCTCGGCTTTGCTGCGCAGGCCGAGTTTCATTTCTTGCGCCCGGGACGTTTGCGATCCTGGCGCCGGTGCAGCGCCTCGACGAGCTTGATCGCTTCTTTCTCCATGTCGACGACCAGCGAGTCGACGCGGTTGCGGTAATAGCGATAGCCGATCAGCGACGGAATCGCCACGGTCAGGCCGGCCGCGGTCGTAATCAGGGCCTCGGCGATGCCACCGGCGAGCACGGTCGGGTTGCCGACGCCGTGAGTCGTGATCGCCGTGAACACCTTGACCATGCCGATCACCGTGCCGAGCAGCCCCAGCAGCGGTGAAATCGCAGCGATCGTGCCGAGCGTATCGAGATAGCGCTCCATCTCGTGCACGACGTGGCGGCCGGTGTCCTCGATACTGTCCTTCATCACGCTGCGGTCGCGGTCGCGATTGATCAGACCGGCAGCCAGGATCTGCCCCAACGGCGAGCCCTGGTGCAGCGTCTGGATCTGGCTCTGGTCCAGCGCATCCCGCTTGACCCAACCCCACACCTTGCTCGTCAGGTCCTCGGGCAGGACGCGTTTCTCCCGGAGTGTCCAGTAGCGTTCGAGAATGATGCCCATGGCGATGATGGCGCACAGAATGATGGGCGCCATCAGCCAGCCGCCCGCCTTGACGATGTCTACCATAGAGCTGAAACCCCAGCGAAAACCGGAATATACAGCGAGCGGCGGGAAAATTCCGCTGTCGCGGCGACGGCCGGCAAAGCGTTCGCTAGGGGCGTCGATGAAAGAATTTTCGGCCCGTCTGACGTTCGGCCGTCAGCGTGCCACGGCCTGACCGGCACACGAGCTGCCGCAGCGCGCCGTCGCCGGCCGTGGTCAGTACGTCGGCGCCGGCGAGCGACCAGCGACGCACGATTTCCGCCCTGGGCAACGACCAGCGGTTGTCGTGCGCGGTGGACACGAGCGCAATGCCGGCACCGGTTGCGGCCACGAAATCGTGACTCGACGAAGTTGCACTTCCGTGATGCGGCACGACGACGATCGACGCTGGCGCGATCGCGTTCCGCCACAGCAACAGTTTTTCGACCGGCGCCTCGATATCGCCGGTCAGCAGCATTGCCTCCTCACCGGTATCGATGCGCAATATGCAGGATGCGTTGTTGCCCGACCAGGGCGCACGGTGACGCGGGTGCAGCACCGTGAAGCGAATCCCGTCCCACAGCCACGCCTGCCCTGCGCGGCACGGTTCCGCTGCGGTCTCACCGAGCGTTGCTTCGACCTCGATGCCGTTTATGACGACATCGGCACCGCCGGCATGATCGTTGTCGCCGTGACTCACCAGCAGCAGGTCGAGCCGCGGCACGCCGAGGCGGCGCAGGTACGGCAGCACGACGAGCTCCGCCAGGCTCGAGCCGCCACGGAATGCCGGGCCGGTGTCGTAAAGCAGCGTCCGTCGTGCCGTCTGCACGACAACGGCCAGGCCCTGCCCGACGTCGCGCATGGTGTAACGAAAACAGCCGGTTGGCGGCGACGCCGGACGGTAGGTCGCGGCCACGCACAGCGCGAGCAGCGCAATCCGTCGTCCGGGCCAGCCGGACGGTAGCGCGACATGGCACAGGGCGAGCCACGCGATCGCGAGAGCGACGCCATCGTCGGTGGCAACGTTGGTATCGGGCGACAAGTCGGCGGCCCGCGCGATGACCCGCAGCTTGAGCTCGATGCCGCGCCAGGCGAGGCGGATCAACCAGTCGCCGACCGGCGCGGTCCACCCGTCGAACATCAGGCCTGCCAGCGCGGCCGGCACGATCGCAGTATTGAAGAGCGGCAGTACGACCAGGTTGACGAACGGCGCGACGAGCGAAAAGCGATCGAAGATCGCAACCGTCAGCGGGAAAAGCCCGAACAGCAGTGCGAACTGCAGCGTGACGAGCCGCCGGATCGCACCGCTGGATGCGCGGATCCAGTTCTGACGTGTCCGGATCGGCCGTACGTATGCGGCCGCGCCGTGCAGGATGACGAGTACGGCCGCGTACGACAGCGCGAAGCCCGGTGCGAGCACGACGAACGGGTTTGCGACGAACATGATGCAGCACGGCAGCGCGACGACGGTCGCAATGGCGGGACGCCGCCGGTAACAGAGAAACGCAACGGCCAGGGCCAGCATCATGAACGCGCGCTGCGCCGGGATCGCAAATCCGGACAGCGCGGCGTACAGGCCGGCGCCGGCAACGGCAGCCAGCGAGGCGACGCCGAGCGCGCTGCGGCGTGGCAGCGCGAATGTCGCGACCAGCCATCCGAGCCCGAACGCCGCCGATGCCGCAATGCCGATGTGCAGTCCGGAAATCGCGACGAGGTGGCTGGTTCCGGTTGCCGCGTAGCGGTCCCACGCCGACGCGTCGATGCGGTGACGCGCACCGACGCTAACGGCGAGCAGCACGGCGGAGGCTTCGTCGTTTGCAACCAGCGAGGAGATGCGCCTGACGGCATCGCGACGCAGCTGCGCGAAGGTACCGTCCGGCTCGACATCGATGCGACGCGGCGCGCGCGATGCGCAAACGTACCCTGTCGCGCCGATGCCTTCCCGCAGCAGCCAGCGCTCGTAGTCGAAACCGCCGGGATTAGCGGTGCCGCGGGGCGACCGGAGCTGCACGCAAAGCCGCCAGGTTTCGCCGAATTCCGGCCGCGTTTGCGGGTCGAACCAGCTCAGGCGAAGCAAGCGGGGGAGTTCGGGTTGGTTGACAGGACGGGCGACAAACTGCCGCGCATCGTCACTGCCGGCTGGAAAACCGGCAATGTAGACAGTGACGTCGAGGGGAGTCCCTGCGAGGTCGGGGGCGAGCTGCCCGGAGAGCGCGTCCTGTGCCTCGAGGGCGAAAGCGGAAAACCCGGCGAGCACCAGCGAAACGTGTCGGGCGCGCGGAATGGCGCAGAGCAGCACGGCGAGCACGCACAGCATTTCGGGCACACCTTGCGGCGGCATGTCGGAAAGCCGGGTGCAGAGCCAGGCGCCCGCCAGCAGGCAGGCCGTTTTCAGCAGCACGCGACGTCCGCGAGCGTGCGGTGAATGAACGGACGAGACGGCCGATTGTCAGAGCGCGGTGTCGCGGGCATGTTCCGCTTCCCTGCGGCCTGCGGCTATGATGCGGCGTTGACGCCTGGACCATCCATGGAAGCGAATCGACAGGCACATGCCAAGACGATTTTTTCGTAAATTCGCACCGAAAGGCGAAAGCGTACGGCGCCAGTGGTTTCTCGCGCCGTTCTCGCACCTGCTGCACGACCCGAACCTGTGGGGTGTACGGCGACGGACCGTCGTACCCGCGTTCGCCATCGGCCTGTTCGTCTGCTACATGCCGTTCCCGGGCCACATGCTGACCGCCGCGCTGCTCGCGCTGGCGCTCGGCGTGAACATACCGATCGCATCGATTACGACGCTGATCAGCAACCCGCTGACGATGGGCCCGATGTTCTATGTCGCCTACGAACTCGGGCGGCGAATCCTGGGCGATCCGCCTCGCGCGTTCGAGTTCGACCTGTCGTTCTCCTGGCTGCTGGAGCGATTCGTCGCGATCTGGCAGCCGATGCTGGTCGGCTGCGCCATCCTCGGTGCAGCGCTTGCGCTGATCGGCTACGTGCTGCTCGACTTCCTGTGGCGCGCGTCGATCTTCGATTACCTCGCAGAGCGCCGCGAGCGGCGCAAGCTACGCCGGCGACGCTAGCGACGTTTCCTTAAGCCTGCCCGCTTCGAGCAGCATGACCCGGTCCATCCGCCGCGCGATGTCCTGGTCGTGCGTGACGATGACCAGGCTGGTATCGAGTTCGCGGTTCAGCTCGAGCATCAGGTTCAATACGTGCTCGCCGTTGCCGGCATCCAGGTTGCCGGTCGGCTCGTCGGCCAGCACCAGCTTCGGCCGCGTGATCAGAGCACGCGCGACGGCGGCGCGCTGTCTCTCGCCGCCCGACAGTTCGCCAGGCTTGTGCTCCAGCCGTTCCCCGAGTCCGACCCGCTCGAGCAGCTCGGCAGCGGCCTGCATCGCCTCCCGTTTCGGCTGGCGCCGGATCAGGAGCGGCATCGCGACGTTTTCCTGCGCCGTAAACTCCGGCAGCAGGTGGTGGAACTGGTAGACGAAACCGAGGTAGCGATTGCGCAGCTCGCCCTTCGCCTTCTCGTCGGCGTGCGCCATCGAGCGCCCGTCGACGTACACCTCTCCGGCGCTCGGCTCGTCGAGCCCGCCCATGATCTGCAGCAGCGTCGTCTTGCCGGATCCGGACGCGCCGATGATCGCGACGCGCTCCGAGGCGCGGACGCCGAGATCGACGCCGGAGAGCACGGTCAGGGTCGAATCGCCCTCGCGAAAGCGCCGTTCGACGCCCCGGCATTCGAGCACGAACGGCGACTCGGCAACGTCATTCATAGCGCAGCGCCTCGGCCGGCATCGTGCGCGCGCCGCGCCAGGCCGGGTACAGGGTCGACAGCAGGGACAGGAGCAGTGCGATGCCGGTGATCTGCACGACATCGGGCAGGCGCAGGTCGGACGGCAGGTCGCTGATGAAATAGACGTCGGCCGCAAGGAACTTGATGCCGAAAGTAGCTTCCATGAACGAAACGATCGTCTCCAGGTTCAGTGCGAGCAGCATGCCGAGCGCCGCGCCGCCGAGCGTGCCGAGCACGCCGATGACCGAGCCCTGCGTGACGAAGATACGCAAGATGCTGCCGGGTGTCGCGCCAACCGTGCGCAGGATGGCGATGTCGGACTGCTTGTCCTTGACCACCATCACCAGCGTCGAAACGATGTTGAAGGCCGCAACCGCGATGACCAGCAGCAGGATCACGAACAGTATCGACTTCGTGATCTGGATCGAGCGAAAGAAATTCACGTGGCGGCGCGTCCAGT
>CALKYK010000191.1 GCA_938003715.1 uncultured Gammaproteobacteria bacterium | reverse complement strand
TCGCCCGCTAGGCCCAGCGGGCACGCATCGGCGAGGAACGGCGCCAGGAAGAACGCGCGCGTCAGGAAGCACAACACATTGCAGAGGCGCGGCGCCGCGCCGAGGCCGAAGAAGCTGCACGCATTGCGGCAGAAAAACAGGCCAACGACGTCGCGACCGCATCGCCACTCGGCGTCGGCGCGCGCAAGCCCACGCAGCGTCCGCGGCAGCCTGCCCCCGCACCGGTCGAGAACACACCGGAGCCTGCGGCGCGAACTTCTGCCAACGGCACCCGTCCCGCAGGCGCCGCAGCAGCGACCGTGACGCCGCCTGTCGCCAGCGTACCGCAGCCGCAGGCAGGCACGACTCAACCAGCCGCCGGCAGCGCCGCCGCACCCGAACGTGTGCAGGAACAGGCTCCGCCGGTGGCTGAAAGTCGCGCGCCCGAGGTGCCGGCATCGCCCGAGATGGTGCCGATCAGCCGCCTGACTCGTGTCAATTACGTCGCGCCCGAATATCCGCGCGCGGCGCAGCGTCGCAACATCACCGGCGCCGTGAACCTGTTGTTCACCGTGACAACGGACGGCCGCGTTCGCGACGTGTCGATCGCGAGCTCACAGCCCGGCGACACATTCGACGGCGCCGCCATCGCCGCCGTCGAGCAGTGGCGTTTCGAGCCGGTGGTCGAAAACGGCGTGGCGGTCGAGAAACGCACGGGCGTGCGCCTGTCCTTCGACCTGCAGGACTAGCGTCGGCAAAAGTTTCTTTGGCAACAATTCGACCGGGTTGGAACAATTCGGTCGCGGCGGTTACTCTTATGCACGATAAGGCGCATAAGGGGCGAGCATAGTGACGGAACGCCGTGAGAGAGTGCCCAGAAAACAACAACAACGTAGCCTGAAAACGAAGAAAAAACTGCTGGACGCCGCCCTCGAGGCATTTTCCGAAAACGGTTTCAAAGGCACCTCGACCCGCGATATCGCTGCCCGTGCCGGTGTACACCACCCGCTGATCACTTATCACTTTCGCAACAAGGAAGAGCTGTGGCGCGCCGCCGCCGACCACGTTTTCCGTGATTTCTTCGCCTCGCTCAGGCATCTGCAGCAGGACATGGCCACCGAGTGTCCGAAAACGCGGGTCGCGGCAATGATCAAGACCTACGTCAGCTACGCTGCCCGCTACCCGGCGATCCACAAGGTCATCCTGCAGGAGGCGGGCCAGCCGAGTGGGCGTCTCGACTGGCTGGTCGACAACTACCTGAAGCCGCTGTCGGATGTCGCGATCCGCGAAATCGCCGACCTGCAGGACAAGGGCGTTGCCCCGCCGGGAGATCCGGCGCTGTTGTTCAACATGATTCGCGCCTCGTCTGGGGGACTCATTGCACTGGCACTGGAACTCAAGGGCTCGAGCAATATCGACCTGACCGACCCGGAAATGGTCGAGTCGCTGGGCGACATGATCATTCGCGTGTTCCTGCCCGGCATTCCCGCCCGGGAAGCGGCTCAGGCCTGATCAGGTCGGTGCAGGGCCGCGTGCATTTCCGCAACGATCGATAGCGCGATCGACGCCGGTCCGCGGCCGCCGAGGTCGAGACCGGCGGGGCCGTGCAGGCGGTCCGCCAGTTTTTCCGCCAGCGCTTCCAGGTCGTCCAGCAAACGCCGCCGGCGGTCGATCGGGCCCAGCAAACCTATATAAGGAATACGCGATCGCGCGAGTTGTCGCAGGTATTCGCGATCGCTTGCGAGGTGATGGCTCATCACGATTACGGCATCGTAGCGATCGATTTCGAGCTCCTCTGCGAAGCTCCGGACCGGCCGGCACTGCACGGCGTCCGCGCCGGCGAAATTGCCGGCTTCGACATAGGCCGGGCGATGATCCTGCACCGTGACCCGCCAGCCGAGTTCGGCCGCAAATCGCACGACGGGCTCCGCGTCGAGCCCGGCGCCGAGGACCAGCACCGCGGGTGGCGGCTCGAGAATCGTGAACAGTATCCTGGCCCGGCTTTTGTCGAACGCGATGGCCTCCGTGTTCGACTGACCGGCGAGAAGCACTTTGCCCGCGGCGGCGCTGACCGCTTCGCGAAACTCGTCGTCGATATCGGTGTAGGCAACGTCGCCCTCGACGGTGACGAGCCCCGAGCCCGGCAGCAATCCGGCGTGATCGGACTCGATGACCGTGGCCGCGACCTGCCGGTCGTGACCTTCGAATGCCCGCACCATCGTCGCAAACGGCTCGTAACCCGAACCGGGATCCAGGAGCTGCAGGAAGATGCGCATCAGGCCGTCACAGCCGACGCCGAGACCCCACAGTTCCTCGTCTGACGCACCGAGGTCGTAAGTCACCGACTGTGGCTCGCCGCTCTCGGCGACGAGACGCGCCCGCTCCGCCAGGTCGCCCTCGAGACAACCGCCGGACAGCATGCCCTGGAATCGACCGTCGGCCGTCATCAGCATCTGCGCGCCGGCTTTGCTGTATGTCGAACCGGCGGTTTCGAATACGCTCGCCAGCACCATCGGCTGACCGTTTTCGCGCCAGGCGGCGAATCGCGCGAGCAGCTGTTTTGCCGTCATGCCGCGCGCCTTCGGGCCGACTCGAGGTACTGCCCCAGCGCCGCAAGGCTGTCGAGGTCGTGCGCTGGCAGCAGCGCGTCGACGTGCGGCAGCATCGCGCTTATGCCGCGCGCCTTCGGTTCGAATCCGCGATAGCGCAGCAGCGGGTTCAGCCACAAGAGCTGCGCGCAGCTGCGCCTGAGCCGCGCAACCTCGAATGCGAGGTCGCTGCCGGCATCGCGCTCCAGTCCGTCGCTGATCAGCAGCACCAGCGCACCTCGCGACAGCACGCGCCTGCTCCAGTCGACGTTGAAGCGCCTGAGTGACGCGGCAATCCGCGTACCGCCGTCCCAGTCGACGACGCCGCGCGTGACGCGATCGAGCGCGCAGTCGACGTCGCCATCACGCATCCACGGCGTGATGTGCGTCAGGCGCGTCGCGAAGACGAAACTCCTGGTCGGCGTTCCGGCCCGCGCCAGCGCATGAGCAAAATGCAGCAGCATTCGTGAATAGACGCTCATCGAACCGGAGATGTCGCAGATGACGACGATTTCCGCCGGGCGCTCTCTTCGCACGCGCTTTGCAAGCTGCACCGCCTCGCCGTGCGTTTTTTGCATGGACCGAAGCGTCGCTCGCAGGTCGTAACGCCGGCCGCGCGACGATGGCCGGTCGCGGCGCGTGGTACGTCGCGGCAGTCTCGGTGCCAGCCGCCGTACCAGGCTCTCGGCCAGTCGGCGTTCCTGCGGAGACATCCGCTCGAAATCCCGGGTTGCGAATCGTTCGTCGAGCGATCCGCCCCGACCGCCGGCGCCGGTGCCGCCGTCGCGCCCGCCGCGAATCATTAGCGGCGGCACCGCTTCCGGGGCCTTGCATTCGGCATGCGAATCGCGAGAGGAATCCTGCGAAAAAAACTGCTCGAACACGGCGTCGAAAACGCCGAACTGCTCACGGCGTGTCACGAGAATCGCGCGCAGGGCCGTATGCATCGATTCGCGTGCGAAACCTGCGAGCCGCAGCGCTCCGGCGGCATCGGCCGCGGCCGCCGCGGCAACCGGAATGCCGGCAGCTCGCAATGCACGGCAGAACGCAACCAGGACCGGTATCAATTCACGCCGACTCAATGGGCGCTCCGCAGGTCCTGCAGACGCTTGTCGATGTCGGCTCTGCGCAGCAGCGCGACGTCGTCCTGGTACTTCAGCAGCGCGCCGAGC
>CALKYK010000190.1 GCA_938003715.1 uncultured Gammaproteobacteria bacterium | reverse complement strand
TCCGCATCGAGCCGCAGCGCCACCGGCGGCGCCCGGCTTCGGTCGCATTTCTCTCCACCGGCTGCGTATCGCCCGCCCAGCCGTAGGAAATCGCCTCCGGCGGCAGGCCGAGCGCCGCCTGGAAGTGTTCGGCAACCTGGCCGGCGCGTTCGCGCGACAGGCCCTGGTTGTCACCGTAGATGCGTTCGAGACGCGGCGACAGCGGACGGTCGTCTGCATGACCGACGAGATGCAGGCGCACGTTCAGGCGATCGCGCATGCGCTCCAGGATCGCGGCGAGCGACTCCACGGTCGAATCGGGAATTTCGGCGACGCCCGATGCAAAGCGGATCGGCTCCACGAGGTTCGCGAGCTTGATCGTTTCGAGGCCGTCAGTCGGCGTGGCCCGCGTCTCGAGCATGTCGCCCTCTTCGGCGGCGATGCGTGCCGGATCCTGCACCCACTCGGTGAACGGCGCGTCGCTCGACAGGTGCCGTTCGACCGCCTCGCCGATACCTGTCTCGTCGACTTCGTCCGCGAGCGCGGGTACCGCAATCCACGCGGCGGAGCCGAGCAACAGGAGAACTCGCTTGACTGACGCGTTCATCGGTTCACCCCCCTGGCCCTCGGCGGCGGCCCTCCCAGGCGCCAGAAGACCTCCGGCTCGATAACGAGCTCGTAGCCGCCGTTGTCGCGCTGCCACGCGTGCATGATCTGCGCCTTGATCGCTTCGAGCCGCTGCTCGACGAGCGCTTCGCTTTCGACGTCGGCGACATAGGCCAGGCGCAACACCGCCGGCGCTTTCTTCAGCTCCTCGAGCAGCAGCGCAATGCGCGGCTGCCACTGCGCGCGCATCTCGACCGACTCGGGCTCGAACACGGCGTCGGCAATATCCAGTCCGACGACGCGGTGGATCGAGGCACCGAAGTTGATGCGTAACGCCTTGCCTCGGGTCGCGCGCTGCACCTGGACCGGGCGGGTCGAGGCGCGGTAGCCGGAGGGCAGCGTGCGGTCGTCGAGCTTAAGCACGAAATTGCTGCCGCGTGCGTCGTTCGGCACGATCGCGCAGGTGAAGTGGTAGCGGCCGTGGGTATCCGTCGTCGCTGCGAGCCCGCGCGCGGTGACAACACGCACGCCGGGGATACCGGCTTCGTCGTCGTCCTGGTAGCCGTTGCGGTTCGCGTCGTCGAAGACCTTGCCGGTCACGTCCGTGCAGTCGAAGGTCGGGTCCGGCACGATGCGCACGGTTGCGCTCGCCTCTTCGGACATGACACCGCCGGTCAGCGCATTCAGCGCCTGCGCGCGGTTGACGAATTCACCCTCGGTGACGCCGGCGCCGACCGCGAGCAGCAGCTTGATCGTGCGCCGCTCGTCGACGGCAAGCGACTGGTTCGGCCAGACAAGTTCGCGGCCGACGACCGCCGGCTCCGTCTTCACGTCGTCGATGCGTGCCGAGCCCTCGACGTAGCGGAAGCCGGCCGGGAAGCGGTCGATGACGTTGATGTCGAACAGATCGACACCGAACGAGTTACTGAACGTGATGATGTACGGCACCATCTGCCCGCGCGTGACGTTCAGGAGCGGCGTCGTCTTCGTCACCGACACCGCGCCGCCGAGCCTCGGGTCGAGCGGGATGTGGTTGTTGAAGAGCTGCGCCGAGCCCGGCATCGCGCTGTCGTCCAGGCGCATGAACGGGTGATAGTCGGTTGCCGGGCTGCGCGCCGGCACGGTGTTCGGCGGCGCGAACTCGGACGCCTGCGCCTCGCAGAACTGGGCCGTGCCGATGACGGCGTCGTTCGCACCGCCCGGGCAGGCCGGCACGTCGAACGGGAAGCCACCGACGTCGGACGACGGCGGGATGATCTCCGACACGCCGCCGATGTAGTTCGCGCCCGGCGGCGCCACCTGCACCTGGTAGTTCAGGCCGCTCGGGCAGGCCGGGTCGGAGAAGTTCATGTCGAACTTGTAATAGCCGTTGCCGACCGTGACCTGGTTCTGCTGGTTCGGGTCGTCGAAGCAGGTCCCGGGGACCGCGAGACCGTTCCGGACGTCGACCATCGTCACCGTCGCGCCGGCGATCGGCGAGCGCGCAACCGAGTCGTAGATCACGCCGTTCGGGTCGACCGGCATGTTCAGGGCCAGCAGATTCGAGCCCTCGGTGACCTCGATGTCGTCGATGCGCTGGAAGCCGTCCGTGAAGTCGGAGTCCGTCGTACCCAACATCGCTGTGCGACTGCCGGCGCCCGGCGCACTGAAGCGCAGCGAATAGGATTCGCCGGTGCCGTAATTCGGCGGCACGCCGACGAAGAGATAGTTGCCGTCGACGTCGCTCAGCATACTGCGGAACGGAGCGTCGTTGCGCAGCAGCTCGACGGTCCAGCCTTCGAGCGGCCGCTCGACGCCGTCCGGCGTGTCGTCGTGGTCCGCATCGTGCCAGACGTTGCCCGACAGCATGCCGGCGTTCGGCATCGCGCCGACGTCGATGGACACGTCGGCCTCGGCGTACTGGATCGGGTCGTTCCAGCCCACCCGGCCGCGGTTCGTGATCGTCGTGCCGTCGGCGAGGTTCGGATCGATGACGGCGCGGAACTTCAGCACCGCCTCTTCGTCCGGCGGCAGCGGCCCGTACTCGGTGAAGTAGTCCGCGGTGATCGTCGTGCCGGCGAAGCTCACGCCGTCGGTCAGGCCGTTCAGGGTCGCCGACTGGTCGACGTAGGTGATGTAACCCGGCGTGACCTCGTCGAGGTCGTCGGTCATCACGACGTAGAACGCCGGGACCGAACCCACGTTGCGTGCCGTGACCGTGTACTCGAGCGTCGCGCCTGCGAGCGCCGGCCCGCCGCCGACCACCGCGACGTCCTTGACGATCGCGACCTGCTGTGCGTCGCCGACGACGACCACGGTCGGTTCCGGTCCGGTCGCCGGGTTGCCGTCACCGTCGGTCAGCAGGTTCGGCAGCTCTGCAGAGTAGACGATCGCCTGGTTCGTGATCAGCGTACCCGACGGCACGCCGGCGTCGACCTGCATGTCGAACGTGACGACAGCGGACTGGCCGGGATTCAGGACGCCCTCCAGCAGGCCCGGCAGCGGCGGCGTCAGGTCCGAAGAGCTGATCGGCACGCGTGATGCCAGCGGAAAAACGCCGCCGTCCGGCTGCCCGACCGGCTCGCCGTTCAGGGTCGTCGTGTCCGCGACGTAGGTCACGGCGTTCGGCACGACGTCGTACAGGTCGGTGACGGTCGCCGGTACCGCGCCGTTGTGGTACACCGTGATCGTGTAGCGCAGCGTGTCTCCCGGGTCGACGACGCCCTGCGTGCTGCCATCGATCTGGAGCGCGGCGCTTTTCGGCGCGAACAGCAGCGGGAAGTTGCCGACGACGTCGCGCGTGGGGTCGTCCGGAATCGGCGTGCGCGGATCGTCGGACGGCAGGTCGGCGAGGCCGTAGTCGACAGCAGACAGGAACGCCTGGTTCGAGATGATCGTGCCGTCCGGCGCGTCCGGGTAGACGACGACGTCGAACGTGATTGTCGCGACGTTGTCGGCGACACCGGCATTCATCACGCCCGGGGTCGCGTCCTGCGGCGCGTTGACCGGTATGCCGTCGATCAGCGGCGATGCACCGCCGGCCGCGTCCGGCACTGCGTTGCCGTTCAGCATCGTGCTGCCGGCGACGTAGGTCGTGTTTGCAGGCACCTGGTCGGTGATGTCGACGCCGGTCGCGTTGTCGGTGCCGATGTTCTGCACCGAGATCGTGTAGCGCAGCGTCTCGCCGGCAAGCAGCACGTTCGGGTCGCCGTCGAGATAGGTCGAAATCTTGTCGATGCGGAACGCCGGGGCGGAATCGATCTGCACCTGGGTCGGATCCTCGTCGCCGGCGACGTTCGGGTCGGCGGCACCGTTCACGTTGGGGTCGTCGCTCTGCGTGACCGGCAGGCCGGCGAACCAGATCTCGGACTGGTTGTAGACGAAGGTCTCGTCGGCAATCACGCCGGTGAGATCGACGTCGAACTCGACCAGCACCGTCTCGCCGAGACCGCCGAGGTCGAGGTTCGAGATGTCGATGAGGCCGGTGCCGGCGGCGCCGCCGTTTGCGTCGGTGGAGGTGACGTCGGCGCCGGCCGGCACCGTAACCAGGCTGAGCGAGCCGGCCGCGAACAGCGGGGTCGCGTTCAGTCGGTCCAGCTCGTCGACGATGCGGAATCCGGTAAGCGGCGTGTCGCTCGCGTTCTCGATGCGCAGGCTGTAGCGCAGCGTGTCGCCCGGGGTCGCGACCGTGGCGGGGTCGTCGCCGCTGGTCAGGTTCGCGACCGTCTTCTCGAAGATCAGCACCGGGACGAAGACAACGACCGTGTGCGCGTCCTCGTGGTCGAGCGTGTTGACGGTGCCGTCTGTGAGCACGCGCGTGTAGGTGCGCGCGTACGGCTGTAGGTTGCTGTCGGAGACGTCGAGGCCGAACCACTCGGTCGCGCCTGCGACGTTCGTCAGGCTCGCCGCCTGCTGGCTGTCGAGGTCGAGCGTCGCCTGGTAGGTCACGATCAGGCGCTGGTCGGCGCCGATCGCGGCGGCCGGCGTCAGCATCGTGATCGTCGCGATGCAGTCAGGATCCGGCGCCCAGATCACCGTAAAGTCGGTGTCCTGCACGAGTGCCGGTGACACCGCGGTCGTGCCGTCGGCCTCAAACACCTGCGCGGTGAACTGCGCGGGCGCTGCATCGCACATGCCGCCGTCGGCCTGGTTCGGCAGCACGTCGGTGATCGTCACGGCGTATGCCGGCGAGTCGCCGACGTTGTGCGCGTCGAGCGTGAACGTCTCCGGCACGCCGAGCTGCATCTGCGCCGGGCCGGTCTTGGTCAGGTTGAGCTGGTCGGGCTCGACGACCGTCATCGGCGGGGTCGTGCCGGGCGCGCCGGGTAGCTCGGTCGCCGGCGCATCGTCGAGGCGGTTGTAGGTATAGGTCGCAGTGTTCATGAACGTGAGGCCGCGCACGTTCACCGGCGTGTCGTCCAGCCGCACGGTGACGTCGAGCACGATCTGTTCGCCGATCGGGATGTCGATGCCGGTTGCGACATCCTCGATCACGAGGTTCGTCGAATCGCCGCCGTTGACCGGCGTCCACGGGCCGGAGCCTGAAACCTTAGTCACCGACACGTAACTCAAATCCGCGGCGGACGCCCCAAGATCGTCGTGGATTCGCACGTCGTACAGCGGCAGCGGGTGCGGCGTCGCCGGGACGGTAATGCGGTAGCTGAACGCCTCGCCGATCGTCGCGGTCGGCTGCGTGTTCGCCTTGATCAGCGCGTCGGGTGGCCCGACCGGGTACGGCGTGCCGTCGGCGGAGGCCGGACCGTAGCAGTAGTCGTCAGGCGCGGTGATCGTCGGGCAGCCGAGGCCGGTGCGCTCGTAGACGCTGTCGTCGTGGAGCGAGGTCCAGTCGACCCAGACGATGTTCGTCAGCGCGATGTTCTCGTCGGCCGGCGCCACCAGGATCACCTGGTAGGTGACCTCCAGCGTAGATCCCGGCGCCACGTCGAGCGACAGGTCGCCGTTGTCCTTGCCCCAGACGAGCGGGCCGCCCGGTGCGCCCGCCGGCACCGGCACGAAGCCGGCAACGTCGATGCCGTCGATCTGCGCGGTCGGCGCGTACGCCGCGTTCAGCGGCCGCTCCGGCGGCAGTGTGTCGACGATGTTCGTATCGTGGGCGATGGCGTTGCCGACGTTCGGGATCGTCAGCACGTACTGCACGGTGTCGCCGAGCGCGATCGGGTCGCCGGGGTTCTTGCCGGGCGTGACGTTGCTGATCGCCTTGGTCGCGGTCAGGTCCGGTTCGATCGCAGTGACCGCCGCGGTCGTGTCGTTGACCGAGGCCTGGCCGCCGCTTTCGCCGTCGACATAGTACGCCGTCGCCGAATTCTGCAGCGAATCGCCGACGTCGGTGTCGAGGTCGTTGTTGATGCGCGCAGCGTAGGTGACGCGGATGTACGGCGTGACGTCCTGTACTGCCGCGTCGTTCTCGACCTGCGTGACGACGGTGCCGATGTCCCAGCTGGCGATGCCGCTCGTGCCGTCTGCCGGCAGCGCGTTGAACGCCGCGGCGTCGGGCGCCAGGCCGTTGATCGTGGCGAGGCCGACGAACTCGTAGCCGATGGCGTAGTCCGCGTTGTCGGCAAGCACGTAGCTGACGGTGCCGGTCGCGAGGTCGTCGCCAAGCATCACGCCGTTCGACACGCCTTCCGGCAGGTCGATGCGGACCTCGAACGTCTTGTGCGTGCCGATCTCCGGTGGCAGCGCGGTGTCGAGGTCGGTCTTCGCGATCGCGACCGGCGGCACCGTGACAGACGCGCTCGCCTCGGACTCGTAGTCGTTCAGGACGTCGCCCGCGTTCGGCAGCGCACCGATGCGCATGCCGTCGACGTCGCCGTTCGCGCCGATCGCACCGCCCGTCAACAGCGCGGTATTCACGTCGGGCAGCGAGGTCCAGTCGGCCTGCACCGTGTTCTCGAGCACCTGCAGTGGCTGCACGTCGTCGTTGACGCGCACGACGAAGGTGAACTCGATCTGCGCGCCGGCGTCGATCGAGTAGCCCGGGTCCCAGCTGAAGATCGGGCTGTCCGGGCCGTAGGTCGTCGTGTCGACGTTCGTCGGCGGGTTCGCGCCGCCGACGTTGCCGACGAACGTGAACTCGCTGCCGGCGAGATCGTCGAGGAGGCGCGGGTTGTAGGCGGTCGCGGTGCCGCTGTTCGTTGCCGTGACGGTCACCGTCAGCTCGTCCGCCGCGTCGGCGTCGGTGACTGCAAACGCCTTGACCAGGTCGAGCTGCGGTTCGGCCACCACGACCTCGGCGGCGTCGAAGTCGATGACGACCGGGTTCATCGCCTCGTCGATGTAGGTGACGTTCGTGACGGTGTAGTTGCCGCCGTTGCCGATCACGTAGCCGTCGACGTTCTGCTCGATGTTCTCGATGCGGGCGATGAACTGGATGCCGAAGTCGAAACGGCGATCGGCGCGCGGCGACATCGTCACCGTCTGGTCACCGAAGTCCCAGACGACCTCGGTGTCGGTGCAGGTCGGCGTGAACGAGCCGCCCGGCATGAAGCCCGCGGCGTCGTACGGCGGCGCATCGAGATCGACGACCGGCGCTTCGGTGCAGCGCATGCCCGCCGGCAGCTCGTCGCGGATGACGAAGCTCCGGAGCTGCGCCACCGGGATCAGCGTGCGCAGCTCGAACTCGACCTCCTCGCCGATCGACACGGGCTGCGGCGTCACCGGCGCGGACAATGGCGTGTTCGAGGTACGAAGGATCGCCTTCGGCTCGACCTCGACCGGGATGATCTGGATGGTCGCGTCGTTGGCCGCGGACGTGTACTGCCGCGCGCCGCCGAGTTCGCCGTTCGCGCCGATCGGCGCGGTCTGGTTGCCGGCGTCGCCTTCGAGGCTGTCGTAGGTCGCGTATGCGCTGTTGACGAGCTGCTGCATCGGCGCGACGTCGTCGTACGGGTCGACGCGGTAGTACATCGTGACGCTGGCGCCCGGATCGATTTTCAGCAGCGCGTCACTATGGTCGAACGCGTTGATGATCTGCGCCGGCGTGCCGTTCAGGATCGTGTTGTCGGGCACGATCTGGCCCTCGCCGGCTGCCTCGTCGATCTCGGCGTTGCCGTCGTTGTCCAGGCCGTCGGTGTCGAGCGGGTCGACGTAGATCAGGTCGGTCGGGTCAGTGTCGCTGAAGACCGTGACGTCGTAAGCCGGGGCGCGCGTAACGCCGCCGGACGCATCCTCGTTCGTTACCGTGATGCGGTAGATGTAGGTGTCGTAGGCGTCGCCGTCGTCGGCGAGATCGACGAAGTTCGAACAGGCGGGACCGATTCCGTAGATCGTTTCGTTGCAGACTTCCTTCTCGACGAGCAGGCGTGGCTCTGTCACGGTCAGGTCGACGCGGCGGCGGAATTCCGGCGGGTAGCCCACCGTCGACGGCCCGAGCGTGAACACCTCCTCGAGGTTTGTCAGCGGATTGAAGAACACCGCGTCGAACGTCGAGGTCAGGATGTTCGTGCTCGCCGCCGCGTGCACGTTCGGCGCCGCGCTCGTGTCCTGCGGGTCGTTCAGGAGCCGCGTCGTGACGTCGGCGCGGAACCAGTGGTCCTTCTCGGTGATGCGTTCGGCAGGCACCACGGTGTTGTGCGTCCAGTCGAACGGCGCATCCGCGAGCGGCAGCGGCGGCGGGTTCAGCGAGACGTTCCGGATCTGCGCCGTGCTCATCGGGATCGGGTCCGTGGACGAGATGTAGCCCTGCCCGTCCGGCAGCTGGTCCACGACCTGGACGTCCTGCACCGCGATGTAGGTGAAGCCCGGCGTCTGGAAGCCGAACCAGCCGCCCGACTCGATGTGGAAGTCACACTGCTCGCCGATCTGGACCTCGAGGTCGGGGTTCGCCGGCGGCGGGTTGTTCTCCGTGCAGACGCCGAGCTGGTTCTTGGTCAGGTTGTAGCCGACGACGCGGGCGCGCAGCGCGTCGATCGTGTAGTTGTTTGCGCGGTCGAGGACGCCGTCGCCGCGCGGCGTCGGGGTCGGGAACCATAACGGCGTGCCGTCCGACAGCGTGATCTCGCCGATCGCGTCGACGCGAAAGGTCAGGTCGTCGTCGGCGTTCGCATCCGGGTTCTTCGCCACCTCGAAATCGAAGCGCCGGGTCTGGTTCGGCCGGATGCGGCCGACGTCGCACTGGTAGACGGTCGCCGTTGCGGGGATACCGACCGGCGACTGCCAGACCGGCATCGCCGTCGGGTTGGACGTTACGCTGCAGCTGCCGGGCGCGTTCTGCACCACCATCGCCTCGCCGAAAGTCACGTACGCAAAGTAGTCGCGCGCGTCGTGGCCACCGCGATTGCGCAGTTCCGCTGTCAGCGTCAGCGTATCGGTGTTGGTCAGTATGAAAGCCAGCACGTTGCCCGACACGTCGACATCGATGTCCTCGGGCTCGGCGTCGTCGGTGTCGTTGAACGAAAGGTAGTGTTCGTTCGTCGTGCAGAATTCCTCGAACCAGATCTCGAGCTGGTTCGAGATCGGGAAGGTCTCGGTCGGATCGGTGCCCGGCGGATCGCTCGCCGGCTCTTCCTCGCGAACGTCGAGGTAGGCCTCGAGGTCGTAGTACTGCGGGTCGATCAGTACGGTCTGGAACGTGATCGTCAGCACGTCGCCGTGGCGCAGCATGTTGAACTGGTCCGGGAAGTCCGGGTGCACGGTGCTGCTGGTCACCAGGAAGTCCAGGTCGGTGTTCGCCAGCGGGCGCGCCGGATCGTTCGTCGTCAGCGGGTAGGTTCCCGGCTCGGGGTTCGTCCACTCGAGCGTGTCGAGCATGCCCGGGTACGCATTGCCGTACGCCGGGGCCATCGAGACGGTCGGGTCGAAGGTCGTGTCGATGACGTAGTCGGCCGGCAGCACGTCGCGGATGCGCAGACCAGTCGGACCGCCCTTGATCGTGCCGCCGGTGTTGTTCGTGACGCGGATCGTGACCGTGCCTTTCGTGCCCATCGGCTGCGAGGTGTTCGTGCCCTGCAGGAACACGTCGACGTCGAGCACGTTCGGCTGCACCTGAGTGCTGAGCAGCGCATCGTCCTGCGCGATCTGACCCGTCGAGGTGGCGGATATGCCGCCCGGCGGCGTCTCGATCTGGCAGCCCCACTCCACGTCGTAAACCGAGTTCGTGCGGTTCGTGCACGAGTCGGTCACGCGCCCGACCAGGTAGTAGAAGCCGCTGCCGCTGGCGGGCGCTACAATGTACGGACCCGGGCC
>CALKYK010000189.1 GCA_938003715.1 uncultured Gammaproteobacteria bacterium | reverse complement strand
TTCGGCAACATGCCGGCGGGCCAGGTCATCGGCGCGCTTTTCTTCGTGCTGCTGTTGTTCGCCGCGTACTCGTCGACGATCGGCATGCTGGAACCGGTCGTCGCCTGGCTCGAGGAACGAGCGCCCGGGCGGCGGCGGCAGATGGCGGTGTTCGCCGGCACTGCGTGCTGGGTGCTCGGCATCGGCTCGGTGCTTTCCTTCAGCACGCTATCTGACCTGTACCCGCTCGGCTTCATCGGCATCGAGAAGACATTCTTCGACATTGCGGACTTCACCGTTGCGAACGTGCTGGCGCCGCTCAATGCGCTGCTGATCGCGCTGTTCGTCGGCTGGGTCGTCAAGGCAAAAGCAATCGGCGAGGAGTTTGCCGGCGACGGCCCCGGCTGGCAGACGTACTGGCGATTCGCGACTCGCTACCTGGCACCGGTCGCGATCCTGCTGGTGATCGTCGACCTCATGCGGCCGGCGGTGACGTAACCTCGAAAAACGCGAAGTCGGGCGACGTCGCAGAAAACCGGTAGCGTTCGCCGGTAGCAACGAAGCAACAGTCGTCGACGCGCAGTTCATGCTGCGCACCTGCCTCGAGCACCGCGCTGCCCTCGAGCACGAAAAACATCGCGAAGTCGGCGTCGTTTTTAATGTGCCCGGCGGATGCATCACCGTTTGCTCGCACGACGGCGGCGCCCACCCGGCCGCCACTTGCTGCCGCGATGCCGGTGTCGCGACAGTCGTAGCCCGCGAGACGCCATGCCCGCCACTTTGCGCCGTCCGCCCGGTGGTGCGCAAAGCGCTGCCCGTCCCACTCGCGGCCGGGGTCGAGGGTGGACGTCGGCAGCGCGAGTTCGTGATCGACGTAAGTCTCGTGTTCGGCCGGGCTCGAAGTTTCCACGACCTCCATTCCCGCCGAACTTTCGAGCACCCGGTGCCGGATGTGCGGCGGCTGCAGCACGCAGTCGCCTTCCCGCATCACGAACGGCTCGCCCTGGTCCTCGTACACGACCCGCACCCAGCCCCGGCGGCAGAAGATCAGCTGGAACCGCACGCCGTGATGGTGCACGTAGTCCGGCACCGGGCCGCCGTCGGGAATGCGGATGTGCGACGCGATGTAGCGGCCGCCGTCGCGGCCGGTCAGCAGGTGACGTTGCGGCTGGCGGGCCCGGCCGCCGCCCCAGTCGTTGGCGGCCCGGGCGATCACGCCGCCAGCGGAGCGTTGACCGTCTTCACGCGGCCGGGTGTTGCCGCGCTCGATGTGCAGCGTCAGGCCGTGGCCGGACAGGCGCGCCAGGCGCGGCGCGTCGGCGGGAAAGATCATGTCGAGGCGAAAGCCGAGTTCGTCCGTGTACGCGGTGAGTGCCGCGTCGAAATCGGCGCAGCGCAGCGTGACGTCGGCCGGATCAGGCGTGGGCAAGCAGCACGTCCCGTATGATGCGGCCGACGATTGCCGCCTCGCCATCCGCCATCACCGTAGCCGACAGGTGAATGCGTCCGCCGGAAAAAAGCGGCAGGCGTACCTCCACGGCCGGCGTGTGGTTCCTGAGAATCTCGATGAATGATTCGCGGCTCAGGTCGACGCTCTCGGTGTCCCAGTCGATGTCGAGGTACAGCTCGCGTGCGTGGCCCTCCGCGAGCACGACTTCTGTGATGACGCCGGGCACCTCGGCGAGTGCGTCTTCGATGATCGCGAAGCGCTCGCGCTTCCACGCGAAGTCGGTTTCCTCGTCGATGCGCAGCGCCGTTTCGAACGCGACCAGCATGCCGAGATACTCTTCGGCGGACACTTTCATGCCGCGGCCGATCGACAGGTCGTTCGGCGCCGAGTGCCGGCGCGCGAAGCCGACGAGATCGACGCGGCCGAGCAGCAATCCTGCGCTGTACGGCCCGCGCAGCCCCTTGCCGCCCGAGTAGCAGACCAGGTCGAATCCCTGGCGCACGGTCTCGAGCACGTTCAGCGCCGGCGGCGTGGTCGTGGCCGCGTCGCAGAAACTCGGCACGCCGAGCTCTTTCGCGAGCGCGATGTAACGTGCCGCCGGAATGTCGTCGCCCTGCTGCGTCGGCTGCAGGAAGAACATCATCGCGGTGCGCTCACCGACGGCCGAGCGCACGTCCGCTTCGGTCTGCACCTCGACGAGCCGGCTGCCGGCGACCGTCAGCGCCCGGTCGTAGGTGTAGCGGTGCTTTTTCTGGATGACGATCTCGTCTGGCATGCCGCTCGTGTCCGGCAGCTGCCGCATCAGCTCCTCGTCGCCACGCGTCATGCACGCGGCGGTGCCGAGCACCATCGCCGCGGTCGCACCCGAGGTCACCATCGCCGCTTCGCTGCCGGCAAG
>CALKYK010000188.1 GCA_938003715.1 uncultured Gammaproteobacteria bacterium | reverse complement strand
AGTTAAGGGCTTTTCGAGGCAATCCGCCCGCGGTCGCCAATCGGACGCTCACGGCCGGTGCGGATTGATCTTTAGTACTGTCATGAATGAATCGGCGAGTACCGGTGGTCGTCGCCCTTGCGACGGACAAGTGGATTGCTTCGTCGCGCTCCGCGCTCCTCGCAATGACGGGATTGGCCCGGTCGCCCGCACGGGCGGGCTCTTACAGGTAGAGGTCGGCGACCTGTTCGGCGAGCGACTGGACGTCGGGGGCGGCGCGGTTCGTCAGCACGATGACCGACAGTCGCGCGTCGGGAAAACGCTGCATGAAGTTGCGAAAGCCGCTCGTCGAACCGCTGTGGTGGATGCGCCTGTGACCCTTGTAGGTGTCGATGCGCAGGCCGAAGCCGTAGTCCTCGAGCCCTGGCGTTTCGGAGAGTGCGCGCAGATCGAGGGATAGCAGTCCGCCTTCGTACTGCGCCTGGTCCCAGAGATAGAGCTCGTTGACGGACGAATACACGCCGCCGTCGCCGAGCACCGCGCTCCACGGGCTCTGGTCCGAGGGTTCGACGACGCCGTCTTCCACGGTGTAACCGAAGGCGCGGTTCGGCACGGTCGTGACGCCGTCGACGTGCGCGACGGTGTTCGACATGCCGAGCGGGGAAAAGATGTTCTGGTCGAGAAATGCGCCGAACGTCTGCCCGGACAGCCGCTCGACAAGCTGCGACAGTAGCGCATAGGCGCTGTTGCTGTAGCGGTAATCGGTGCCGGGCGGAAAGTACGTGCCTTCGGTGCCGGCGAGGATATCGGCGACGCCGGCGTCCGTGACCTGGTTCGGCAGCTCGAGCTCGTACAGCGGCTCGTAGTCCTCGATGCCGGAGGTGTGGTTCAGGAGCTGGCGGATCGTGATGCCTTCCGTGAACGCGGGCAGTTCGGGGAAATGCGTGCGAACCGGATCGTCGAGGGCCAGTCGTCGCCGCTCGCCCAGCAGCCGCGCGGCCGCGGCGGTGAACTGCTTCGTGACGGAGGCGAGTCGGAAATTCGTCTCGCTGGTCACCGCGGTCTGTGACTCGACGTTCGCCAGGCCGTAGTTCTTCGCCAGAATTTTTTCGCCGTCGCGGATGACGAGCACGGACGCGCCGGGCACGTCGCCGGAGTACGCTGCGAACAGCTCGTCGACGGCCTTAGACCTATCCACGCCGCAGCCGGACGCGACGCAGGCAAGCAAAAAAACCGGCAGGAGTCGAACAGGATTCATTGCGCGGGCACCGATGCATGGCCGGACATTCTGCAGTATCTTAGTCCGAATCTCAGGGGGATCGAACACCATGCGCAAAATCCTTACATCGAGCGCGATTGTTGTCTTGCTGACTATCGCGGCGGGATGCGAACGCAACGCCGTCGAAGTCGCTGTCGATGCACGACCGGGATCGATTGCCGTTTACTGCGGCACGCTGATCGACGGCCGGAACGACGCAGCGCTCACGAATCGCACGATTGTCATCGACGGTGAACGCATCCAGCGTGTCGATGCCGGTGCGCCCGATCCGGACCTTTACGGCGAGTTCATCGACCTGAGCGACTACACCTGCCTGCCGGGACTGATCGACACGCATACGCACATCACCGATCGCTCGAACGAGACGCGGGATCTGAGCATCTACTACACGCGCACCCTCGAAGAAGAGCGCGAGATCTCGCGACAAAACGCGCTGACCACGCTCGACGCCGGATTCACGACGGTGCGCAACGTCGGCGCCTACGGCGGCTGGTCCGGGCGCGACGTGCGCGACCGCATCAACGCAGGCGAGATCCCGGGCCCGCGCGTGCAGACGGCCGCCTACTACCTGACCATTCCCGGCGGCGGCGGCGACCTCGTCATCCCGGGCATCGACGAAAGCGAGATCCCGGCCCGCGTGCGTATGGGCGTCGCGCGTGGCCCAGAGCAGTTCCGCGAGAAAGCGCAGGCGGCCGTCGACGGCGGCGCCGACGTTCTGAAAGTGATCGCGTCAGGCGCGGTGCTCGCGTTCGGCGGCGTGCCGGGCGCGCCCGAAATGACCGAGGAGGAGATCCGCGCGGTGGTCGAGGTCGCGCACGCGGCGGGCATCAGGGTCACGGCACACGCGCACGGCGCACAGTCGATCAAGGACGCTATCCGCGCCGGCGTCGACTCGATCGAACACGCATCCCTCGCCGACGACGAGGCGATCGGGATGGCGGCAGAACAGGACGTCGCGTTCTCGATGGATGTCTACAACGGCGACTACATCGCGACCGTCGGCCGCGAGCAGGGCTGGCCGGAAGAATTCATCCGCAAGGGGGACGAAACGACCGAGGCCCAACGGCAGGTATTCACGAAAGCAGTCGCTGCCGGCGTGCCGATCATCTACGGCACCGACTCCGCGGTCTATCCACACGGCGACAACGCGAAGCAGTTCGTCATCATGGTCGAGCGCGGCATGACGCCGATGCAGGCGATTCAGTCCGCAACCTCGGTAGCAGCGAAATACATCGGCTGGGGCGACGACGTGGGCGCGCTCGAACCCGGGCGATATGCCGACGTCATCGCGGTGCGCGGCGACCCGCTCGCGGACATCACCCGGCTGCAGCAGGTCGAGTTCGTGATGAAAGGCGGCACGGTCCACAAATTCTCCGGGGAATAGGCACTCGACCCGCCCAGTCTCGGCATCTACCTATACAACCGCTTCCGCCCGCCCGGTAGCGTGAATTCCACGCTCGCCGAACCGCGGCGTGCCGGGGCCCCCATGACAATCGCAGCGGATTCAGAACAACTCGTGGAGCTGGATACGGCAGTGCCGATCTGGGACCGCTGCTACATGGTTGCGCCGCTGATCCTGGTCGGCACGCGCGACTCGGATGGTTCACTGGATCTCGCGCCGAAACACATGGCAATGCCGCTAGGCTGGCAGAATTATTTCGGATTCGTTTGCAGTCCACGCCACCACACGTACGTCAACATCGCACGCAGCGGCGAATTCACCGTCAGCTTTCCGACCCCGTCCCAGGTCGTGTACACGAGCCTTGCCGCATCACCCCGCGTCGCCGGCGGCGAAAAGACGATCGTGCAGTCATTCGCAACATTCCCTGCCCGCGAAATCGACGGCGAGTTCGTCGAAGACGCCTACCTGTTCCTCGAATGTCGCCATCACAAGACCGTGCACGGTTTCGGCGACAACTGCCTTATCAGCGGTGAAATCCTTGCTGCATACGCGGCCCCGGAATACACCCGCTCTGCCGAAATCGACGATATGGAACTCATTCACGAGGCACCGCTGATGGCATACCTGCCTCCGGGCCGGTTCGCCTCCATCACCCGTTCCAACGCGTTTCCGTTTCCGGCGCGCATGAAGCGGTAGCCGGGCATGAGCGCGTCGACGGCCGGCAAGGTCCTGCGCTTCGTTGTGGAACAGCGTGCCGGACTCATCGAGCTCCTCCGCAACATGGTCGATGCGGAATCGCCGTCGAAGAATCCTGTTTCGCACCAGCTGATCCTGTCGGTACTGCGCAACGCGTTCGCCGGCGTCGGCTACCGCACGCGACTGCTGAACGGAAGCGGCGGCCACCAGCACATTTTTGCCGTGCCTGCCGACAGGCGTCGCGGCCGGCCGCTGCAGCTGCTGCTCGGCCACTACGACACGGTGTGGCCGCTCGGCACGACGACGAACCGTCCGTTCACCGTCGACGACAACACGATTCGCGGCCCGGGCGTGTTCGACATGAAAGGAGGGCTTGCGCAGATCGTTTTCGCTTTGAAGGCCGTGCGCGAGCTCGGTCTCGAAACGACGCTTGAGCCCGTCGTTTTCGTCAATTCCGACGAGGAAATCGGCAGCCGCACGTCGACCCGTTACGTTCGCCGACTGGCAAAAAAAAGCGCGCGTGCCTTCGTCATGGAGCCCGCACTCGGCGAGCAAGGCGCCCTGAAAACGGAGCGCAAGGGCATCGGCAGGTTCACCGTCACCGTGCATGGCAAGGCGGCGCACGCAGGGCTCGACCCCGAAGGCGGCGCCAGCGCGATCCTGGAACTGTCGCACGTCATTCAAAATCTGTTTCAGCTCAACGATGCCGGCAAGGGAATAACGGTGAACGTCGGCATGGTCGACGGTGGCCTGCAGCCGAACGTGATCGCGCCGCACAGCCAGGCGGTCGTCGACGTGCGCGTACCGACGATTGCAGACGGCGAACGCATTGCCGACGCAATCCACGGCATGCAGCCGATTACGCCCGGCGTGCGACTGCACATCGAGGGCGGGATAGGACGGCCATCGATGGAGGCGACGCCGCGCAACCAGGCGCTGTGGCGACAGGCAGCCGTTATCGGCGCCGACCTGGGGCTGGACCTGCAGCAGGTTCGCGCCGGCGGCGGTTCCGACGGAAACACGACCAGCCAGTACACGGCCACACTCGACGGCCTCGGGCCGGTCGGTCACGGCGCGCATGCCGAACATGAATTCCTCTATATCGACAAGACCCTGCAGCGCGTTGCATTGCTCGCGCTCCTCCTGACCGCGCCCCGTCGGAACGAGGAGCTGCATTGATGGTTACGCTTAACGCATCCCTGACTCGTATCGCCGACTTCGATTGCGAACCATTCGATATTTCACGAAAGCCCCGGAAATCCTGGGCAACAGGTGACTACGTCATCGGCAGGATCACGGGACCCGCGGGCAGCAAGCGCCTCGTCGAGACGGTCTCGGGACGCATCGTCGAGGCGTTCAGAGACGACATCGTCATCGGCGCATTCGGCGATCGCGCGGGCACGCTGGAGGCGGTGGGGTCCTGGCGGGACATGCGTGACGACGCCATGCACGCGATGACCAGCGCCGGACTGTTTGGCACGGTGACCTCGCTATCGGCCACGGTTCCGTCGCTGACCGAGCTCGAATACCTCGGTCACGCCGTGCGCAGCGGGAAGAAAGTCTGCATGCGGGATTTCGCGGTCGACGACGACGGCGAGAAACCCGACGTGCCGATCGTGCTGCTGTTCGGCACATCGATGTCCGCGGGTAAGACCACGACGGGGCGTCGGATCGTGCACGAACTGGCGACAGCGGGCCACAACGTCATTGGCGTGAAACTCACCGGCGCCGGACGCTACCGAGACATCCTGAGCTTCCGCGATGCCGGTGCCGTCGAGATCTTCGATTTTGTTGATGCCGGTCTGCCTTCGACTGTTGTCCCGGAAGCGGACTTCCGTGCCGCAGTGCGGCCGCTGCTGGCAAGAATCGCCGCACTGAAGCCGGACGTGCTCGTCGTGGAAGCCGGCGCATCACCGCTCGAGCCTTACAACGGCGCGGCCGCGATCGACGAACTCGGCGACGCGATCCGATGCAAGGTTCTTTGTGCGTCCGATCCATACGCGGTGGTCGGCGTGCAACACGCCTTCGGCGTGACGCCTGACCTGGTCACGGGACCGGCGGCGAGTACTACTGCCGGAATCGACCTCGTGCAGAAGCTTGCGGGGCTGCCGGCAGTGAACGTGCTCGATCCGGCCTGCGGGGGCCCGCTCCGAAAGCTGCTCGACGAGACGCTGATGCTTTGATCCGGTATCAGGAGCCGGGGCCGGCAAGCCGCAACACGACGTAGCTGACGTAGATCACGAGCAGGATCGCGGCCTCGCGCGCCTGTATCCCCCGCCGCGACACGTACAGGAACGCCAGCACCAGGATCGTGACCAGCAACAGGATCGGCAGGTCGATCCACAACACCGCGACGTCGACGAAGAGCGGCGAAATGATCGCCGCGATGCCGGGCACCAGCAGCGTATCGAGGACGTTGCTGCCGACCAGGTTGCCCACCGACAGGCCGCCGCGCTTCCTGAGCAGCGCGACGAACGACACGGACAGTTCCTGCAGACTCGAACCCATACCGATGATGATGGCGGACACCGCGATGTCACTGAGCCCGACCGTGCGTGCAAAGCTCGCGGCCGACGCAACCGTAAGCTCGGCCGCGGCAAGCAGCAGTGCCAGGCCGATGACGAGAATCAGCCACGATTTCCATGACGCCATCTCCTCGATGTGCTCGCCGGGCGCCATGATCGACTTCTGCTGGATGACGAGCACGGTGAGATACGAGCCGTAGAACAGCACCAGCAGCACGCCCTCGAGCCGCGAGATCGCGCCGTCGAGCGAAAACAGGATCAGCGCGAGAATGCTGCCGACCAGGTAGACCGAGTTTCGTTTCAGGTACTGCCGTGGCATCGCGTGGTAGCCGATGAAGCCTGCGACGCCGAACACGAGCGCAAACTGCCCGATAGAGCTGCCTATCGCGCTGCCGACGACGATGCCGGACAGGTCCTCGCCGCCGATACTGCGGATCGAGGCGTCGACGGCGACGAACAGTTCCGGGAAGTCGGTGCCTACTGCGAGCACCAGCATGCCGAAGATCGCGTCCGACACGCCGTGCCGGTCGGCGATCGACATCGCACCGCGGATCAGCGTCTCGGAGCCGAGCCACAGCCCGGCGAGACCGCAGATCAGCAGCAGGAAATCAGTCATGCCGGGAGCCGCATCTAATCGGAGTGGTCCCTGTCGATGAGGGTATTGGCCCGCAGCATCATATCGGCGGACTGCAGGATTTTCATACGCAGTTGCCGGTTGTATTCGGGCCGTTCGTCGAGAAACGCGCGCACCGCCTGCACCGCCGTCGCGCTGCGGTGATTGCCGAGCGTCTCGTCCAGCCAGCGTTTCGGAAAGAAAATGTCGCCGGTGCGCTGGATTTCCTCGAGCAGCAGCAGGCTGTCGACGATGAATTGTTCCGAATGCGCGGTGCGTAGCGGATGGTGCAGGTTGCGCACTGCGTCCAGCACCCAGGTTTCGGTTTGCCGGTTCTCTTCGTTGCGCAATGAAAAGAAGAAGCGCTCGCGCACGCGCTCGTCGCCGGAAGTCGACGGCGCGATGAATACCAGCTTGCGCCGGCTGTCGGGATTTTCGGTCATCGCGAGCTGCGTCGACACGATCTGGTCGGCGCGCGACGGCAGCTTGATCGCCAGCATCTGCGAAAGCTCGATGAAGTCGTTCTCCGAGAGGGGGAGATCGTCGACGGTCAGCGCACCCGACCAGACGTCGTAGACGCGCTGTACGGCTTCCGGCGTCAGGGAGACGTCAGCATAGGCGGCGAACAGCATCTTGCGCGTGCTGCTTTCGCCGACGGCCAGCATGCGCTCCCAGATCTGCGACTCGAGGTCGGCAGCCACGTCTTCGCGTACGGCGGGCGGCAGCAGAACCCAGTAGACCGGGCGGAGCTGCTCGAACACGAGGTTCAGCATCAGCTCGTTGTCGATGACCGGAATCAGCGACCGCAGCGTCTCGAAATGCGCGAACGCCGTCGGCTCGCCGCGCGGCAGCAGGTTCTCGAACCGGTTGATCAGGGTTGCGGCGCGCTCGACGTCCGTCATTCTCTGCCACGTAGCGAGGTCGACGTCCGCTGCCGGGAACAGGCCGTAGCCCGTGCCGTCGGCGCTGAAGACGATGGTGTCCGCGTCGAACACCTCACTCGCGTCGAGCGGCTCTTGCCGCGCATCGGTCAGCACCTCGATGCTGTAACGTCGTTCCCGGTCGTAGCCCGCGATCTCGAAGCGCTGCGGCCATACCCGCCAGTTCCCGAGCCGGTCGATCTGGCGCAGCACGATCGTGCCGTCGTCCTCGTCCCGGGACCAGTCGAAAACCGGTCGGCCGGGCGTTTCGACCCAGATCGTACTCCAGCGACCGAGGTTCGCGGGCGTGTGCTCATCGAGGATCGCGATCAGGTCGGGCCACCTCGCGTTGTCGTACGCGAAACGCTCGAGGTATTCGCGGATGCCTTCGCGAAACGCTTCCTCACCGATCAGCAGTTCCAGCTGCCGCATCATGATCGGCGCCTTGTTGTAGATGATCTCGCCGTACATCTGCCCGGCGAGATTCAGGTTTGGCAGGTACTGGCGGATCGCGTTCGCGCCTGACGTGCGATCGACGGAGTACGCACTCGGGAAATGCCGGAGCAGGAAGTTCAGGTCGTGATCGACGTCGGGAAAAGCGGGATTGACAATCTTGCCGGCCATGAAGCTGGCGAAAACCTCTTTGGTCCAGACGTCGTCGAACCACGCCATCGTCACCAGGTTGCCGAACCACATGTGCGCGGTTTCGTGCGCTATCAGGCTCGCGCGGCCGAGCAGCTGCGTGTCGGACGGCGACTCGTCGAGAAACAGGCTGGTGTCCCGGTACTGGATCGCGCCCACGTGTTCCATGCCGCCGTACTGGAATGCCGGGATCAGCGCGAAATCGAATTTTTGCCACGGGTAGTCGATGCCGGTGTACCGCTCCAGCCAGTCGAGCGCGCCCGCGTGCAGGTCGAAGATCTCGTCGGCGTTGCGCGCGACTTTTTCCGCGTCCGTCTCCCGGTGCAGCATCGTCATCGTGCGCCCGCCGCGCTCTGCCGTGATCGTCTCGAAGCGGCCGGCCACGAACGAAAACAGGTACGACGGCAGCGGCCGCGACGGTGCAAAGCGGTACTCGATGCCGACGTCCGTTTCAGTCGCGGCGACGAGCGGCGTATTCGACAGCGCGGTCCATTCCGGGGGCACCGTCAGTGTCAGCTCGAAGACGGCCTTGAGATTCGGCTGGTCGAACAGCGGAAACGCCGTGCGCGCGCGGTCCGGCACGAACAGCGTGTACAGGAATTCGGGATTGCGATTCAGAGACGTGTCACCGGCAACGAAGTCGATGACGATTTCGTTGTCGCCGCGCCTGAGTGAAGACGCCGGAACGACGATGTGTTCGTCTGCGAACTCGTACCCGGACTCCGCGCCGTTGACCGCTACGCGGACGATCCTGTCGGCGCTCTCGCGAAAATCGAGTTGCAGCGGCGCGGCCGCATCATCCAGGTCGAACGCAATCGCGATGTTGCCGCGTATTGGCGCGTCCCGTTGTTCGGGCACGACGAAGTGCGGCCGGTAGCGCAGGTCCCGGATCGTCGCCGCGCGCCACGTCGCGAGTTCCAGCGTGACGCCCGGTTCGACGGCGGGCGGCGCCCGGTCGCAGCCGATAAGCAGGGCCAGCGCAGTCGCTGCGACGCTCGCGGCTGAAATTTTCCGGCTGAAATCGATGGCGAATCCCTGTTGCTGTTCTTGTCGGAACCGTCCGCCGCGGCGGCAATCCCGCAATCATTCCGTTATGATTTCGGTGCATCCTGAGGGGGAGATAATAATGAAATCTGTTCGCCTGTTTTGCGGCGCGCTGCTGTGCGTCGCATCAATCGTCGCTTTTGCCTATGCAAACCCGTATCGCGGCGTGCCCGGATGGGGTGACATCGGCCGCGACTGGGGCTCGACGAGCGCCGTGCACACGACGCCCGACGGCAACGTCTGGGTCGCCGAGCGCTGCGGCGAGAACACCTGCGTCGGCCACGAGGACCTGGACAATATCTTCCTCTTCGACCCGGACGGCAACCTGCTGAAAAGCTTCGGCGCCGGCCTGATCGTGTGGCCGCACGGTATCGAGGTGGACGCGGATGGCAACGTCTGGGTCACGGACGCGCGCGGCGACGAGGCGAGCGGGCGCGGCCACCAGGTGCATAAGTTCAGCCCCGACGGCGAGCTCCTGATGAGCCTCGGCAAGGCCGGCGTTGCGGGCGACGGGCTCGACGAGTTCAACGCCCCCTCCGACGTGCTGGTCGCGCCGAACGGCGATATCTTCGTCGTCGACGGCCACGGTTCCGAAGGCAACAACCGGGTCATGAAGTTCGATTCGCGCGGGCGCTTCATCAAGACCTGGGGCGAGACCGGCAAGGAAGACGGGGAGCTGCGCGACCCGCACGCGCTGGCGATGGATTCGAATGGCCGCCTGTTCGTCGGCGATCGCGGCAACAGCCGCATCCAGATCTTCGACCAGGACGGCAATCACCTCGAAACCTGGACCCAGTTCGGTCGGCCGAGCGGCCTCTGGATCGACGAGAACGACATGCTGTATGCCGCAGACTCCGAGTCGAACACGACCTGGGGCGCGAATCGCGGCTACGCGCGCGGCATATACATTGGCAGCGCCATCGACGGCTGGGTCACGATGCTGATTCCCGACCCGCACCCCGACCCGGACAATGCCGGTACGACCGCCGCCGAGGGCGTCGCCGTCGACCGCGACGGCAACATCTACGGCGCCGAAGTCGGTCCGCGGCAGGTCGTCAAGTACGTACGGCGACAGTGAGGTTCCGGCCCCGGCGCGGCAGGGCGCGCGCCGGGGCATTTCACATCCTGCTACGCCGTTTTACATGGTGGAATCGGCTGTAGTTCCGGGCGCCAGCCGTTCGCTAGACTGCGGTCGTTTTCCCTCCTTTGTCCGCCGGATCCGACATGTCCGAAACCGAAGAGGCCGATATCGTCCTGGCCGACCTGCCCGACGCCGAACTCGTCGAGCAGATGTGGGACGACCTGTACGACGGGCTCGCCGACGAGATCGTCGAGGGCACCGAGATCCTGCTCGGGCGCGGCTGGGACGCGAGCAAGGTCCTGGACGACGCGCTCGTCGGCGGCATGAACGTCGTCGGCGAGGATTTCCGCGCCGGCCTCCTG
>CALKYK010000187.1 GCA_938003715.1 uncultured Gammaproteobacteria bacterium | reverse complement strand
CGTCCAGTTCCGCACTGAATCCGTCTTTCACAAAGCCGCCGTCGCGGGCGGAAACGACGCCGATGACCCGGTGAACGTTCTGTCCGGTGTCGGCGTTGACGCCGCCGCGGACGATCATCAGCACCGGTTCCTGGTCCTGCCACGCGCCGGGCCCCAGCACGAGGTCCGGGTACTGCCAGCCCTGCTCGGTGCGCACGGGCTCCGGCGGCACGTCGAGCATGACGTCCGGTGCGCGATTCCATATGCCGGTCGAAAGGATGATCAGGGCCGTGAACGTGCAGACGACGATCGTGTCGATGAACGGCTCCATGCCGCCGACCAGGCCCTCGCGCACCGGCTCGTCGGTCTTCGCCGCGGCGTGCGCGATCGCCGACGAACCCTGCCCGGCCTCGTTCGAGAAGACCGCGCGCTTCATGCCGAACAGGAACGCCGAGCCGATGGTGCCGCCGACGAAAGCGCCGGTCGCTTCTGTCGGCGTGAACGCGTAGCGGACGATCATCGCGAGCATCTCCGGAATCTCGCCGAAGTTTGCGAACAGCACGTAAAAACCGGCGATGACGTAAATCGCGACCATGCCCGGCACCAGCGTGCCGGCGCCCTTGCCGATGCGCTTGATGCCGCCGATGATCACCGCACCGACGATCAGCGTCAGGATCGTCCCGCTGACCCACCCCGGCACGCTGAAGTACTCGTTCGTGACGTCGGCGACGTTCCAGGCCTGGAACATGTTGCCGCCGGTGATCGCGGAGGTCATGACGCAAAGCGAGAACAGGACCGCGAGCAGCGAGCCCAGCCAGCCGAGTTCCGGCTTGATTTTCTTCAGCGCCTTGCCGGCCACCCACATCGGCCCGCCGTGCGGATTGTCGGGATCGTCGGTGTTTCGATACAGCATCGACAGCGTGACTTCGACGAACTTGATCGACATGCCGAGAAAGCCGACCACCCACATCCAGAAAATGGCGCCGGGGCCGCCGAGCGTGATCGCGAGCGCGACGCCGCCGATGTTGCCGAGCCCGACGGTGCCCGAGAGCGCCGCAGACAGCGCCTGGAAATGGTTGATCGCGCCGGGATCGTCGGGGTCGTCGTAGACGCCGCGCACGACTTTCGGACCGTGGGTCAGCGCGCGGTACTGCATGAACCCGCTCCAGAGCGTGAACATGACGCCGGTGCCGGCAATGATCAGGATCCAGGTTTCGTTCCACAGTACGGCGTTAATCGTTGCCAGTATCTGGCTTAGATCGCCCATGCGTCCCCCGATGTTCTTGTCGTCCCCCGCGACCCATCATGCAACAAATCGAGGGGATTTTCTCAAGGCCGGCCTGTGATCAGACCGATCGCGTGATGCCGCCGTCGATGCGTATGTTCTGTCCCGTGATGTAAGCGGCGCCGTCGGACGCAAGGAAAGCGACGAGGTCAGCGACTTCCGCGGTCTTCCCGTATCGCCCCATCGGGATACGGTCGCGAAACTCGTCTTTTTCCGGCAGGCTGTCGATGAAGCCGGGCAGGACGTTGTTCATGCGCACGTTGTCGGCCGCGTAGGCATCGGCAAAAAGCTTCGCGAACGAGGCCAGGCTCGCGCGAAAGACGGCCGAGGTCGGGAACGCCGGGTCCGGTTCGAACGCCGCGAACGTCGAGATATTGATGATGGCGCCGCTTTTCTGTTTCTGCATAAACGGCGTGACGAGACGCGTCGGGCGCACCACGTTCAGGAAATAGACTTCCATGCCGGTATGCCAGTCGTCGTCGCTGATCTCGAGCACCGGCGCGCGCGGGCCGTGACCGGCGCTGTTGACAAGCACGTCGATGCGACCCCATCGCTGCACCGTCGCATCGACCAGCCGTTGCAGATCTTCGTTCGACCGATTGGAGCCGGTGACGCCAATCCCGCCGAGTTCACCGGCCAGCGCCTCGCCCTTGCCGGATGACGACAGCACGGCGACCGAAAAGCCCTCTTCGGCGAGACGGCGTGCGGCGCCGGCACCCATGCCACTGCCACCGGCCGTGACGATGGCGACCTTGCGTTCGCTCATGTTCGAGTACGGCCGCCGACGACTGTCGCGGCGCTACCGGGCCGCTTCCATGATCGCGGTCACGCCCATGCCGCCGGCGGTGCAGACGGACATCAGGCCGCGGCCGCCGCCGTTTTCGTGCAGGAGCTTCGCCATCGTCGAGACGATGCGCGCGCCGGTGGCGGCAAACGGATGCCCGATCGCAATGCTGCCGCCCTTCACGTTCATCTTTGTCAGGTCGATCGGGCCCATCGGCTGGTTGCGGCCGAGGCGCTCGCGACAGAATTGTTCCGACTGCCAGGCCTTGAGGGTGGCGATCGTCTGCGCGGCAAACGCTTCGTGGATCTCGTAGAAGTCGAAGTCCTGCAGGCTCAGGTTTGCTTCCTTGAGCATTTCGGAGACGGCGTACGCGGGCGCCATCAGCAGGCCGTCGCGATCGACGAAGTCGACCGCCGCGACCTTGACGTGAGAAAGGTAGGCGATGATCGGCAGGTTCTTTTTTCGCGCCCACTCTTCCGACGAAAGCAGTACCGCCGCGGCGCCGTCGGTCAGCGGCGTCGAGTTGCCGGCCGTCATCGTGCCCTCATCCGATCGATCGAACACGGGTTTCAGTTTGTTAAGCTTCTCGATCGACGTGTCGCGGCGAATGTTGTTGTCCTCGTCCGCGCCCTTGTAGGGCACGACCAGGTCGTTGTAGAAACCTTCGTCGTAGGCCGCCGCCGCTTTCAGGTGACTGGCGAGTGCAAGCTGGTCCTGGTGCTCGCGCGAGACCTCGAATTCCTTGGCCGTGATTTCCGTACTCTCGCCCATCGACAGCTTGGTGCGCGGTTCCACGACGCCTGGGAACTGTGGCACGAAGTGGCCGGGACGCAGCCCGAACCAGGGCTTGAACTTCTGCCAGAAGCTGCGCCCTCGATGGCTCGCGAGCAGTACCTTGCGGTAGCCGTCGGGATAGACGATCGGCGCGTCGGATATGGAATCTGTGCCGCCGGCAATGCCGGCTTCGATCTGTCCCAGTGCGATCTTGTTCGCGACCATGATGCAGGCTTCGATGCTGGTGCCGCACGCACGCTGCAGGTCGACGCCCGGCGTCCTGAGCGACAGCCCGGAGCCGATGACGCACTCCCGCGCCAGGTTCCAGTCTTTCGAGTGCTTGATGACGGCGCCGAGCGCGACGTCACCGAGCGTCTGCCCGCGCAGGTCGTACTTTTGTACAAGCGCGGACAGCGTTTCGGTCATCATGTCCTGGTTGGAGCAGTCGGCGTACACGGAGTGCGCGCGGCAGAAGTGAATCCTGACACCGCCGACCACCGCGACCCGAATGGACTTTCCGTCGTGCAACATCTTTATCTCCGTTCGCTTGTTGTTTTGCTGGCGACGACCAGCGGCAACTTTACACCATCGGGCCGGGTCGGAGCCCGGTTACGGGCGGTTTTTCCCCACCACCGCAGGTGCTTACAGGCTATAGTCCCCGATCGCTCCGCCATGAAAACGCCCGCGCAATGTTTCGCTCCACGAACAGCCTGACCGAGGAAGCCCGCGCTTTATTGCGCCTCGCGGGGCCGCTGATCGTCAACAACCTGTCGATTGCCGGCATGCAGTTCGCGGACGCGGTCATGGCAGGCCGGCTCGGCGCCGAAGCGCTGGCCGCCGTGGCCGTCGGCGGCAGCGTATGGTTTCTGGGGCTCACCGTGTGCCTCGGCCTGATGATGGCAATTTCGCCGATTGCCGCACGCTACTACGGCGCCGGCGAACCGCAGATGATCGGCCGCTACACGCGCCAGGGATTGTGGCTCGCGGTCTTCCTCGGTCTGACCCTGTTTTCGCTCGCGCAGCTGCTGGTGTCTCCGGTCCTTACGTTCATCGGCATCGACGCCGGTTTTCGCGATATCACGATCGGCTACGTGCGCTGGATCATGTTCGGCGCGCCCGCGATCTGCGGCTTCTTTGCATTGCGTTTCACCACCGAAGGCATCGGCTTTACGCGTCCCATCATGTACACGTCGCTGTTCGCGCTGGTGACGAACGTGTTTTTCAACTGGGTACTGATGTACGGGAAGCTCGGCGCGCCGGCGTTCGGCGCCGTCGGCTGCGGCATGGCCAGCGCGATCACTATGTGGCTGATGCTGGTCATCATCGCCGTCTACGTCCGGCTGAAGCCGATCTACCGGCCGCTCGGCATTTTCGGCCGCTTCGCCCCAGTGCGTTTGCCGATACTCGCCGAGATCGTAAAACTCGGCGCGCCGATTGCGGTCACGATCACGGCCGAAGCCGGACTTTTTTCCGCGGTATCGATCCTGATAGGCACGCGCGGCGCCGACATCACGGCGGCGCACCAGATCGCGCTCAACTTCGCGGCGACGATGTTCATGATCCCGCTCGCGCTGTCCGCCGCGACGACCATACGTACCGGGCACGCGCTCGGTGCAGGCAACCCCGCCGCGGCGCGCTTTGCCGGGCAGATGGGTATCGGCATGTGCATACTGTTCATGTCCTGTTCCGCGGCCTTCCTGCTCATCGCGCGGGACCTGGTCGTGTCGCTTTACACCAACGACCCGGACGTGACGCGCATCGCGATCAGCCTGCTTTTGATGGCGGCGATCTTCCAGGTGGCGGATGGCGTGCAGATCGGCGCGGCCGGCGCGCTGCGCGGTTACAAGGACACGCGCATGCCGATGGTCATCAACACGTTTGCGTACTGGGTGCTGGGATTCCCGCTCGCCTACCTCGCGGCGATCACGTTCCGTGCGCCGCCCTCGTACATCTGGGCAGGCTTCGTGCTGGGTCTTACTGTCGCGGCGCTGCTGTTATCCGTGCGATTCGACCGGCTGTCGAAACGGATTGCGGCTCAGGACTCGCCCTGACCGAACGTCGGCGCGTCGCCGGCCAGGTATTCGTCTTCTTCCGGCGTGTTGTCGCGGCCGAGTATCGCGTTTCGATGGGGAAAGCGGCCGAACTGGTCGATGATGTCTGCGTGCAGTTCGGCGAACTGCGCAATCGTCTCGAACGTTTCCTTGTACGTCGCGGACACCGCGTCGGCGAGGCGGTTGTAGATTTCGCGTGATTTCTGCTGCACCTTGCGCGACTCGGCGTGCTGCAGCGGCATATAAAAGAATACGCGCTGTATCGGCGACAGGCCCTTGTCCTTTTTCTCCATGGCGCCCTCGACGCAGAGCTTGAGCGCCGCCTTGTCGCAGGCGAACGCCTCGGGCTTGTTCCTGAAGATGTTGCGCCGGAACTGGTCGAGCAGCAGGATCAGGGCGAGCCGCCCCTGCGGCTGGTGCGCCCAGTGATTCAGCTTGCCGTCCGCGGCCTTTTCGACGTCCTCGCCGAATTCGCGAGCGATCTCCTCGTCGAAAACCGGATCCTCGCCGAACCAGACGTCCATGCGGCCGTCGATCTGCGGCGCGGTGAGCTCGACGTCCTTGAACCAGAAGCCGAGGATCGCGTCGATTCGCACCTGGTCGTCGTCCGTGATCGTCGCGTCGGAGCTTTCGCTTAAGAGTTTGACCGCCATCTGGGATTTCCGCGAACTGGTCGGGGCGCGCCGGCTTGAGCGGCAGTGTCCGCCCGGCGGGCGGGCGCCCTCGTAGTGCGACCTGCGTCACAGTATGCCGGGACGCCGACCGCTCATAGTGTGTTCTATCATCGCAGGGCGGCAATTACCATTTATCGCGAACCGGTTCGCCGCGGCCGCCCGGCGTGGGACGTGCCTGACCGGCCGGAAGGACGAGATGCACACACGGATTCCGATCCTGCTCAGCATTGTGATTGCCGCCTGCGGCGGTGAGTCGGGAACGCCCGAAGAGGCAATACGGGCCTGGATCGCCCGGGCGGAGGTGGCGGCCGAGGAAAAGGACCGTGGCGAGCTGCTGGACATGATCTCGGTAAGCTACGCGGACGGCCGCGGTAACGACCACGCCGAGATCGGTAACATGCTGCGCTTCTACTTCTTTCGCCAGCAGTCCATCGCGCTGCTGACGAAAATCGACCGCATTGCCGTCAGCGGCGACTCGGCGGCCATCGCCGAGATTACCGTCGGCATGGCGGGCAGCAACGACAACCTGCTCGGGTTCAGCGCGGATGCATACCGCTTCGAGCTGGAGCTCGAGAACGTCGACGACGAGTGGCTGCTGATCGGGGCGCGTTGGGGCGAGCTCGGCGGCGAGTTACACTGAGCGTCATGGCGGAGGCAACCAGCATGCGAGACTTCAGCCGTTCGTCAGCAGCCATCCTGGCGATGGCGGTGTTCCTGTCCGGCTGCGCCGGCACGTCGCTGCGGGTCGAATCCCCGGCCGTGCGCCTGTCCGGCGTCGAGATCGCGGAACTGAGTTTCAGCCAGCAGACGTTCCTGCTCGGCTTCGACATCGAGAATCCCAACCCCTTCCCGCTGCCGGTGCGCGCCGTTCAGTACCGCGTGCTGCTGGACGGCGAACGATTCGCCGGCGGCGAAACGCAAAGCGACTTCACGGTACCGGCGCGCGGCGACGACTCGTTCGTAATTTCGGTCGATCTCGACTTTTTGAATTCGGCAACGCAGCTCGTGTCGCTGCTCCGCGGCGGCATGCGCGAAGAAGTGGCCTACGAACTGGACGGCAGCCTCGCCGTCGACATCCCGTTCGTCAAACCGCTACCGTTCCGCGCCGAAGGCGTCATCGCCGTCGGGCGCTGACCCGTACCGGGTCAGGCCTCGACCGTTGCGGTTTCACGTTCCTGCCACGGCAGCAGGGCGAGATTGATCAACACCCACTCTGCATACGTGAGAATCCAGCCGATCACGTCGGTGGTGTCGTGCATCGGGCCAACGCGCAGCAAGACGACCTGGAATGGCAACAGCAGGACCACCGGCCACAGGAACAGTGCGTTCAGTTTCGTCCACCGGGGAAGGGTTCGTCGTCGCGGCGCACGCCACTCGCGAAACACCCATATCGCGGCCAGCAGCAGAACCAGGCCGTCGAGGGCAGGCATTGTCCACGTGATGTCGACGTCTATGCCCATCGTGTCGCCGCGAAATCGGTAGCCTTCCGAGCTGGACCATGCGCGCGCGAATGTGCCGGCAAAGATTATCGAAGTCCAGAAAAGGAGCAGTGCCGGAAACGGTGCTCGCGCGCCGCGCAGCCCCGTATAAACGACGGTCATGAACAGTCCACTGATCAGGACGAGCGCAAGAAAGTCGCCACCCATGCCACTGCCGCGCAACACGCCTGCACCGAAAGTGTTCGCCCACTGAAAGGCCGGGCCGTCCATGATGCAGCGCAGAGGTACCCACCACAGCCATGAAGACAGCACACTAACGCCGAGTACGGTGGTCAGGAGCAGGCGGTCTTCATGCCAGATGGGCAAGTGATAACGCGTCACGATGCGAGGGATGTTCGCAACAGACTGCCGGCAATGCCAGTCCGCGGGTTTTCGCACGGCGGACGGCGCGATCAGTTACGCGGGTAACGTTTGCCTGTTGCAGCGATCGCGCGAGCCTCGCATCGCAGAATGCTAAGCTCTACGTAAGGCCGAAATTCCCGCGCTGGATGCAGAGCTCGGCGCTGACATATACTGTTCGCTTCGGGTTGTTTCGGTCAGTGACTATCGGCTCGCGCCTCCGCAAACGATGCATTGAGAACATCGGCGGCATGCCCTAAGGCGCGACGCAATCGCATCCACCAACGAAAGCGGCCCGGCAGGGCGCGCTACAAGGTAAAACATCCCGGCGTCTTCGCGTCTTCACGGCGCACAACAAAACCCTGACAAGGGGGGCTGCACACGGTGCAGGCTCTTTGCTGGCAATGACGAATCGAACTTTGACATCGCTGTACGACCCGGCCTTCGATCGCGACAGCTGCGGTTTCGGTCTGATCGCGAACCTTGATGACGATGCGAGTCACGACGTCGTCGCAACGGCGATTGCCTCCCTCGCACATCTGACCCATCGTGGCGCCTTCGGAGCCGACGGCAAGACCGGC
>CALKYK010000186.1 GCA_938003715.1 uncultured Gammaproteobacteria bacterium | reverse complement strand
GCCTGTTGGCGAGGAGCCCGCGCAGCGGGCGACTCAATCCCGCCTGTGCCGTTTTTGATTTCGAGCAGAGGGCATGGGCTTTCGAACCCTGTTCGACCAACACAGCCGCGAAGCGGCCTGTTGGCGAGGAGCCCGCGCAGCGGGCGACTCAATCCCGCCTGTGCCGTTTTTGATTTCGAGCAGAGGGCATGGGCTTTCGAACCCTGTTCGACCAACACAGCCGCGAAGCGGCCTGTTGGCGAGGAGCCCGCGCAGCGGGCGACTCAATCCCGCCTGTGCCGTTTTCGGTTTCCAGCAGAGGGCATGGGCTTTCGAACCCTGTTCGACCAACACAGCCGCCTCAATCCCTTAGTCGTGCGGCCTCTTCCGGCTTGCCAACGAAATCAAGGAGTCGACCGAGCCAGGTGCGGGCCCTCTGTTCGGCAGCACTGTCCGGCAGCGATTCCGCGATGCTCTGGTAGCTTTCACGCGCGAGACGTTCTGCCTCCACCGGCTGACCGGCTGCGGCCATGATGAATGCTTTCCTGATGTTCGCTGCGGCGATACGCCGGTGTCCTTCCGGTAACGTCGCTGCAAATACGTCGAGAATATCGTCGATAAGGGCGCCACAGGCAGGTAGCCGGTCCGTCAGCAGGTAAAGGTCGCATAGGCGCAGCTTCGTGATGGCAATCTCCTCGTGGCGGTCCCCGAGTTGTTCGAGCCGGCCGGCCAGGACCCGATCGAGCAGCACTTCCGCCTCGGCATACCGGGCCTGCTCGACATAAACACGGCTGAGATTCGATGCAGCGATGTAGGTCTTGAGATTGTCCGCACCAAGTGTCTCGGTCCACATTTTCATGGCGTCGGACAACATCGATTCCGACGCATCCAGTTGACCCGCGCGCCAGTACATCATGCCGATGTTGTTCATCGTATTCGCGACCTGGGGGCTGTCGCCGAATATCTTCTGTTTCAGCGCCAGCGCGTCAAGGTAGTATCGTTCGGCGCCGTCATTGTTACCCTGCTGAGAAAGCAATATCGCGAGATTGTCCATCATCACTGCGACATCGGGATGATCCTCGCCGACGTATTCGCGCTTCAGCTCGAGCGCTCGTACCTGCAGGCGCTCGGCCTCCTGCAGGTCCCCGGTTCGCCAGTACAAGGATCCCAGGCTGCTCATCGTGTTGATGACATCCGGATGGTCAGTGCCCAGCGTTGCCTCGAAGACGTCGAGCGCTTCGCGAAACGTGTCGCGGGACTGTTCGTATTTCGACTGGTAGTAGTAGACGATGGCCAGGCTCGAGACCGCATGAGCCACGTCGACGTGTTCGGGTCCCAGTGCTGCGCTCCGCCGCTCGATCACATCACGCAAACGGTGTTCGGCGCCATCATAGTCGCCGTCCTGGATTTGCACTTCGGCAATCTCGTAGAGTACGTCCGCAATCGCAATATTGTCGTCCGGTGTCGCCTGGCGTCGTGTCTGAAGCGCGCTATTCAGTAAATCCGCGGCGGCGTCGTACAGGCCGAGGTTCTTGTAGACCTTCGCCATCGTCAGAGCAATCGTTGCGTGGACTTCGGGCTGCGAACCCAGTTCGTCGTCTATCGCCGCCACGCCCTTGTCGAGGATCTCCCGCGCGGTCACCGAATTGCCTCTCGCCTCCGACGGATCCGAAACTTCGAAAAGGTCGATCAGGAACTCGCTGACCTGCTCTGCAACTGCGGCTTCATTGCGCGCTCTCGCTTCGGCTTCCACAGAGCGAACGTAGCCCACCGTGGATGCGGTCGCGCCGGCAAGAATAGCGACCAGCGCGACGCTTGCCGCCGCAACGCCCAGGCGATTCCGCTGCATGAATCGTTGCAGCAGGTAGCCTGCGCTCGGCGGTCGAGCCAGCACCGGTTCGTGATTGAGAAAGCGATGGCATTCCATGGCCAGGGCATTCGCGGTTTCGTAACGCCGCGTGCGGTCCTTTTCGATGGCTTTCATTACCACCCAGTCGAGGTCGCCCCTGAGCTGCCGCGACAACCCGTCAGGATCGGTGCGGCGTGCTCGTGCGATTTCAGGTCGTGTATCACCCAGCTCCGTGAACCGCGTACTCGGCTTCGGCGGATCCTTTTCCCGCAGCGCAATGTGCATGGACTCGTTGCCGATCGCCATCAGGTTTATCGGTACCGTACCGACGAGCAGCTCGTACAGGATCACGCCAAGTGAATAGATATCGGTGCGTGTATCGACATCGATGCCGCCGATATCCGCCTGCTCGGGACTCATGTACTGCGGCGTACCGACGACCTGTCCGACCCTCGTGAAAAGAGTCGACTCGGTCAACGTGGTCGTCGTGGCTTTGGCGATGCCGAAGTCGATGATCTTCGGTTGCGGCTTGCCGTCGATGTCGGTGACCAGGATGTTCGACGGTTTCAGGTCGCGATGGATCAGCCCCTTGTGATGTGCGTGCTGGACCGCGGCACAAACGTCGATGAAGAGGCGAATACGCGTTTCGTTGGCAAGACGATGATCGTCGCAATAGTCCGTGATCGGGACGCCGCGAACGAGTTCCATGACGAAATAGGGTCGGCCGTTTTCGGCCATACCGCCATCGTAGATCTTGGCGATGTGCGGGTGGTCGAGGACGGCAAGCGCCTGACGCTCCGATTCGAAGCGCGCCACGATCTGCTTCGAATCCATGCCGGCTTTCAGGATCTTTAGCGCGACGCGGCGGCGCACCGGCTCCACCTGCTCGGCCAGGTACACCAGGGCCATGCCGCCTTCGCCCAGGAGCTCGAGTACGCGGTACGGTCCGATCGCCGTCGGCAGATCCCGGTCCGTCGTGTTCGCCCCCGGTCCGCTGTGTTCGCTGGATCGATCGCCGTTGCTCATGGTCGGGCTCTCGTCTCTCGTCTGCCGGACCTCGTTTATTCTAGCGCAAAGAAAAACGGCGCCATCCCTGGCGCCGTCCTGACGAAATTGCCGATGTGTTACCGGCTCAGCGGCTGTTGGCTTCTTTCTTCCTTGCGTCCTGCCGTGCTGCGACCAGCTCTTTTGCTGCATTCTTGTTGTCCACCTTTTCGACCGTGTCGATAAAGCAGCTCTCGAACGGGCCGGTCAGCGTGGTCCGGTAGATCACCTCGCCGAAACCGTCCGAGCAGATACGGCTCGACACGTCTTTCAATGCGATGGTGTGTGCATGCCGCATGTCGAAACAGCGGTTGCGCATGGTCAGGAGGTAAAACTCCTTGTTGCGCTCCTCGACGAAAATATGCTCGTCCGAAAGTGCGTCGAAGTTCCTGACCAGGTTCGAATTGAGACAGACCTTTTCATCCGGCGCTTGTTCGGCACCGGCTTCGTCCGCCGCATACAGGGCCGGGCTGGCTGTCACCAGAACGAGGCCCAGTGTTGCCATTTGCCAGATATTCATGGACAGGTCTCCTTTGTGGTTACCTCATGGATATAACGGGCCAGTCGGCCCGTCGTGCACAGGACCTGTGGATGGAGCAACTTTTTTCAAGGGCTTACGGCCGGCAGCAACCAGGTTTTGCGCAACTTCGCCGGCGTGGTGTCGAAGGCCAGTTGGGAAACTACTTGAACTTGTTCGTGGAAGATTTCGTGCGAATTGAAAGTGTGAAATCGCCGCCAATCCGTTGCAGGCAAAACCGTTGCGTTTCCACGTCCGGACCCTACCATCGATGCTGAGGCAGTAGCCTCAGCGCCAGCAAGTTCGCTTGTTGACGACCGCCCTGCTAAAGGAGGACCGAGCCTCCGTCAGTATCCGGGGGCGGTGGACGCGAGGGGCAGAACCAGCAGCGGAAACGCAGGGCCAAGGCCCGCGACGGAAGCGCTGGAACACGTCGAGGATCTCGGAAAAGAATCGAGGTGCTATGCCCGGGGTAGCCCGATACAAGAACAGATTCGGGCTCGGAAGCGGGAAGGCCGGCCGCGAGGCAGGCGAACCGGGGAAGAGTCAGGAAGAAGGGACCAGCAGACCTACCTCAGCGTCCTCTTAAACTACACCCAAGCGGCCCGCAGAAGGCCGCTTTTTCTTTTCAGGGCGATTCAGGCGGGGCGATACTTCGTTGCAGATTGCTTC
>CALKYK010000185.1 GCA_938003715.1 uncultured Gammaproteobacteria bacterium | reverse complement strand
CCGAAGCAGTTGTCGATCCGGCCGTTGAAGGTCTCGATGTCGAAGCGCGCCGAGAGGTCGCCGTCGAAAACGATGTCGACTTCGCCGTTGATCGTTTCGACGTCCATGCGCGTTGCGCCGTGCAGCGCCGCGCGGAATTCGATGTCGCCGTTGACCGTGTGCAGGCTTGCGCGTTCGAAACGGCCGCTGTCGATCGTCAGGTCGCCGCTGACCGACTCCGCGGAGATCTCACCGGCGAGGTTCGTCGAATCAAAGTCGCCGCTGACGGTGTTGACCCGCGTGCGCATCGCCTGCCTGCCGCCCCTGACTTCGATATCGCCGCTGACGGAGTCGACGTCGATGTCGGCACCGGCGACCGTGGTCATGATGTCACCGCTAACCGCCTCGAGGCGCTGCTCGCCCTCGACGCCGCTCACTTCGATGTCGGCGCTTACCGTGTTGACGCGAACCGAGCTGCCGCGCGGGACTCGCACCGTCAGGTCGCTCGAAATGTCGCGCGAACCACGTTTCGGCACCTTGACCCGGACCAGGATCTCGTCGCCGTCGCGTTCGAATACCAGCTCGTCGACGTCGTCACCGAGTTCCCCGGTAACCTGGACCTGGCTGCGCGTCCAGCCCTCGACCTCGACCGAGCCCGCAACGTTGGAGATCGAAACGATGCCGTTCGGGGCCGCATCCATGATCTCGTCGACCTCTTCCGCCATTACCGCCGTCGTGCCCAGGACGGCCAGCGAAATGCCGATGTAACGTTTCATTTTCGTGTTCACTTAACGTTTCTCCTCATGACGCGGCCGGTGCTTCGCCCCCAACCCGGCTGCGTCGCTCCCGCGCTAGATGTCGCCCCGCAGCATTGCCGCATTGGCGATGCCGTCGACGCGACGCATCAGCGCCAGTTCCTCGCGATACGTGCTCAACAACAGTTCCTGCAGCAGCACGTTGTCCGGTTCTTCCGCGAGCGCGATGTTGATGTCCGCGATCGCCTTCTGGATTGCCTCGATGTTCGACATGACTTCCTGCTGCGCCTCCGGCGACAGCTTCTCGAGCTCTGCTTCGAGCTGCCCGCGCAGCCGCTGCCGTGCGTCCTGGAAGTCGGGCCCCAGGTGATAGCGGCTGCCGAAGCTGCCGGATACCGGCGTAAAGACCAGCGCCGGACGCGGACCCACCTCGGTCACGACCGTGGCCTCGTCCTGCATGGCGAAGTACGTGACGCCGGACGAACCGCCGACCAGCAACAGCGCCATCGCAGCTTTCGCCCAGACCGTGTCCCAGGCGCTGCGGCGCGGCGCGGCAATGGCCCGCTCGATGCCGGGCCACAGATCACGCGACGGCGCGATGGCCTTGTCCAGTTTCGCGGCGCGCTCGAAAATCGGGTCGCCTTTGAATTCGTCGTTTTCGTTCATCACTCTTCGATGCCCATCTGTTGCGCGAGCAACCTGCGCGCGCGGTGTAACTGTGCCTTGCTCGTACCTTCGGCGATGCCGAGCATCTCGCTCGTCTCGCCGTGGCTGTATCCGTACACGGCGTTCAACACGAACACGTGTCTCGCGCCGGAAGGCAACCCGTTGATCGCCTGCTCGATGTCGTCGAGCCCGGCGTCGTTGCCCTGCTGCTCCGTTTGCGGCACCACGTCCGCAACGGCCCGTATCCTGTCCTGCTCACGCCTGTCCTTGCGCATCCGGCCCAGCACCACGTTGACGGCGACCCTGTGCAGCCAAGTACCGAAGGCGCTGTCGCCGCGAAAGCGATCCAGCTTCTGCCAGGCCTGGATGAACGCATCCTGTGCACAATCCTCGGCCTCGGCCGCGTTGCCCGTCATTCTCAGGCACAGACCGTAAACTCGGTCGACATTGGCCCGGTACAGGGCCTCGAAGGCCGCCGTGTCGCCTGCCCTGGCCTGGTCGACGAGGCGCACCTCATCGGCCCGGTAAGACGTCACCGGACGAGCTTCCTCAATGCCCGTCTCCGCGGCACCTGCCGCCAAAGTGGCTTGCAATGGCCAAATCTCCCTCGTTTAAGGCTTGGACGTCGGTCGATCATACTTCGTTTAAGCGGAGCGGCGAAAATCGCCCAAATACCTGATTCGGACTGAGTTTCGCCGATATTTTGGTTATCATGCGGCTAGCCGGTTCCGGGCTTCCGGACGCGGGGAAAAGCCGGTGACGACACGACAAACGGATGGATGGGCGTTGCGGTCGCCGTGACGCCATTTTGCATAAGAATAATGATCGCATTCACCAGCAATGCCGGCCGCCTGATCCAGGCCTGCGTCCCGTCCCCGGCCGGAGCTCTGTAAGGGGGATGGCCGGCCGCTCGATTCTGTACCTGGGCGACAGCGACTTCGCCGCCGGCTTTTGCAACAAACTCGAGGCCTACGCCTGTTGCGGTGCACTTACGCGTTACCCCGCACCGGCACTGCCCGTCGAGGGTCGCAGCAACATCGACCTGGTGCTGTTCGAGCCCACTCCCGCTGTCGCAAATTCCGCCGAGGCGCTGCAGTCGTTCGTGCGCCTGATGGGAAATTACCCGCTGGTCGCCACGGTGCTTCGCGAGCACGAACACCGCGGCATCGCTGCCGTGCGCGCCGGCGCGCAGGGCTATCTCTGCGTCGACGATGCAGGGCACGAGGAAATCGAGTCGGTACTCGATCATGCCGCGCAGCGGCACCGACTGCTGAAGAGGCTGTCCGACACCGACAGCACCGTGCTGTCGATACTGAAGAGCATCAACGACGGTGTACTCGTCGTCGACCGGCACGGGCACGTGCTGGACATCAACCCGGCCGCACGATCGATACTTTCACTCGCGCCGCGCGAACTCCCCGATGCGAAGTGGACCCGCTCGTTCTGCAACCGCACCGCCGACGGCGCAGGCAGCGTCGATCATGACGACCTGCCGCTGGTTAAAGCCTGCCGCGGCCAGAAGTTTTCCAACCAGATCGTGTCGTACTCTGCGCCGGGCCAACCCGACACGATACTTTCGATCAATGGCCAGGGCTTGTACGACAGCGGCCGGAACCTGGTCGGCGGCGTCATCACGTTTCGCGACATCACCGATGTCATGCGCCGCACCGTCGAACTCGAAAAGCGTGCACAGTACGACGAGCTGACGCAGCTACCGAACCGGCGCCTGTTTACCGAGCAACTCAGGAAGGCGATGGGTCGCAGCCAGCGCAACAACCGGCCTCTCGCTGTGCTGTTTGTCGACCTCGATCGCTTCAAGTCCGTCAACGACACGCTCGGCCACGACGTCGGTGACGAACTGCTGCGCCAGGTCGCGGAGCGACTGCACAAGAACCTGCGCATCGGCGATTTCTCCGGGCGCTGGGGTGGCGACGAGTTCATCGTTTGCCTCGAGGACTTCGACGAGCCGAGAAACGCGGCAGCGGCGGCGCAAAAACTGGTGCTGGTGCTGTCGGATCGGTACATCGTGCGCGGCAGCGAGGTGTATGCGACGCCGTCGATCGGCATCGCCATCTACCCGGGTGCCGGCGAAACGGCGGAACGGCTGATCAAGGCCGCAGATCTCGCGATGTACCAGGCGAAGAACCGCGGCGGCGGGCGTTTCCAGTTCTATTCGAACGCGCTCAATACCAAGCTCGCGCAGCGCGAGGAACTCGAGATCGGCCTGCGCCATGCGCTCGTGCGCAAGGAGTTCGTGCTGCACTACCAACCTCGTATCGACGTCAATTCCGGGCGCCTGATCGGGCTGGAGGCATTACTCCGCTGGCAGCATCCGCGCTTCGGCCTGCTGCCGCCGGCGCGCTTTCTCTCGATACTCGAATCGAGCGGACTGATTCACTCGGCCGGCGAATGGATCATCAATACTGCGTGCCGGCAGCTTGCGTCGTGGCAGCATCGCTTCGAACTACCTGATCTTTCAATCGCGATCAACCTGTCTGCGCAGCAGCTCAAGCACGGGCGCCTGGTCGAAACCGTAGCCAAGGCGATCAGGGACAACGCGCTCGACCCCGGCTGCATCGAGTTCGAGATCGGCGACGGCGATATCGTTCGCCAGCGCTCGACCGAACTCGAAACGCTGCACGGCCTGCGCAAGCTGGGTGTGAGATTGTCGCTCGATCATTTCGGCACCAGGGACGTGTCGTTCACGTCGCTCGACACCGGCGTCATCGACAGCTTCGTGCTCGACCAGTCGCTGATCCAGGACGTCGAGGTCAACGGCAGCCACCAGCGCATCGTGCGTGCGGCGATCGCGATGGCGCGCGGCCTCGACATCGAAGTGGCCGCGGAAGGCGTCGAGACGATCACGCAGCTCGAGTTCCTGCGCGCCTGCAAGTGCGACCTGGCACAGGGCTTCCTGATCAGCCGCCCGATGCAGGCGGAAAAAGTGTCGCGAATCCTGCGCAGCGAAATCGCCGGCACGCGCCTGATGTCGCGAGGCATGCCGTAGCCATTCGTCATTGCGAGGAGGCCGAAGGCCTTCCGTCATTGCGAGGACTGCGAGGAACGCAGTGACGAAGCAGGACGAAGCAATCCACAAACGACGTATGGATTGCTTCGCCCCTTCGGGGCTCGCAATGACAGTATTGGTGTCATAGCGAGGAGGCCGTAGCCATTCGTCATTGCGAGGAGGCCGAAGGCCGACGAAGCAATCCATTAGCTCCAGCTGATAATGTCCTCGTAAAGATCGCGCCAGGCCGGGTTCATTTGCCTGATTAGCGCGATTTTTTTCGCCCTGGAACCTCCCTTGAGCTGTTTTTCGCGGCCAATCGCCGTACACATATCCTCAAACAGCTCGAAATAGACGAGGCGAGTCACTCCAAACTTTGTCGTGAAGCTTCGAGTGCATTTTTGTTTGTGCTGATACACCCGTGCAGGAAGATTGCTGGTTACGCCCGTGTAAAGAGTTCCATTGGGTTTGTTCGCGAGAATGTAGATTGCAGGCTGGCGCACTGCCGTACCTTGCGGAATGTGATGGAAACCGACAACAGGTGTTTTTCGACAATTGTTATGGATTGCTTCGCCCCTTCGGGGCTCGCAATGACGGGGCAAAACCGGGCTCGCAATGACAATTTTCACCGTCATTGCGAGGACTGCGAGGAACGCAGTGACGACGCAGGACGACGCAATCCACAACCGACGTATGGATTGCTTCGCCCCTTCGGGGCTCGCAATGACGGGAGAGTTTACTGTGCCTTGCCGCACTGCCAGCAGGCGGCGAACTGGCCTTCGTTTTCGGATCCGCAGTTGTCGCAGCGCCACGGCGCACTCGGGCTCTCGTCCATGATCTTCGCGCTGTCGATGAGCTGCAGGGCGCGGTCGTAGTCGAGGTCGTTCTTCACCCACAGCTCGGGCCAGATCTCCTGGAACGGCACCTCGCCCATGATCGAGCCCATGTATTCGTTCTTGATGAACGCGGGGATGCCTTCCGCGATCAGCAGGTTCTTGTAGTGGTTGATCGTAACCAGCGAATCGCTGGACGTGACCTTCTTCACCGCAGTCCGTCCAGAAAATTGCCCGGGTCCTCACCGCGCTCCAGCACCTCGACCAGCGCCGAGCCGACGATCGCCCCGGCGGCATGTTTGCCGACGGCTTCCACGTCGGGCTTCGAGCGAATGCCGAATCCCGCGCAGACCGGCAATGACGAGCTGGCGCTGACTTTATCGAGGTAGTCGGCGAGATCCGCAGGCAGCCCCGCGTCACCGCCGGTGATGCCGGTGATCGTCACCGCGTAGACGAAACCGCGCGACGCTTCGGCGAGCTTCGCCAGCCGCTCGTCCGGCGTTGCCGGCGTGACGAGCTGGATCAGGCCGATGCCTTCCTTCTGCAGTGCGTCGTTCAGCTCCGCGCTTTCCTCGAACGGCAGGTCGGGCACGATGAACGCGCAGACGCCTGTTTCCCTCGCACGCTTCGCGAGCCGTTCGTAGCCGAATGCCAGCAATGGATTCAGGTACGACATCATGACCAGCGGCGTGTCGATGCTGCCCGCGCCGTCGAGGCGATCGAATATCCAGGCCAGGGTTACGCCATTCTCGATCGCCTTGAAGCTCGAGCGCTGGATCGTCATGCCGTCGGCCATCGGGTCGGAAAACGGGATGCCCAATTCGACGACGTCGCCCTTCTCCGCGACCGTCTGCAGTGTCGCAATGAACGCGTCCGGCTCCGGGTAACCCGCGGTAATGAACGGCACCAGCGCGGTGCGTCCTGCCTCGTTCGCCGCGCCTATCGCCGCCGTGATTCGCTCATGCGGCTGCATCGTTCGCCTTCCTTACCGGGTACTGCGTCAGCGTCGGCATGTCCTTGTCGCCGCGACCGGAGTTGCCGATCAGCACGCGCTTGCCGGGGTTCTTCTTCGACCATGCCTTTGCAGCAGCGTACGCGTGCGCAGTTTCGAGCGCCGTGAGTATGCCTTCGAGTTCGCAGAGTTCTTCGAGCGCGGCGAGCGCCTCGCCATCGCCGGCAGAAAGATAGGTAACGCGGCCAACGGCCTGCAACAAAGCGTGCTCGGGCCCGACGCCGGAGTAGTCCAGCCCCGCCGATATCGAATGCGTTTCGCGCACGTTGCCGTTTTCGTCCTGCAGCACGATCGAATAGCTGCCCTGCAGCACGCCGGGCGTGCCGGTCGCGAGCGTCGCCGCGTTTTGTCCGAGACCGCTCCCGGTGCCGCCGGCCTCGACGCCGATCAGCTCGATGTCGTCGGCCAGCAGCGGGTAGAAAAGGCCGATCGCGTTCGAGCCGCCGCCAACGCAGGCGAACGCCGCATCCGGCAGGCCGCCGGCAAGATCAAGGATTTGCTGGCGCGCTTCGATGCCGATCACCGACTGCAGTTCGCGCACGAGGTACGGGTACGGGTGCGCGCCGACCGCCGAACCGATCAGGTAATAGGTGCCGGAAGGATCGGTGACCCACTCGCGCAGCGCCTCGTCGATCGCGGCGCGCAGGGTCCGATCACCTGACTCGACCGGGAACACCTCCGCGCCGAGACGATGCATGCGATCGACGTTCGGCGCCTGGCGCTCGATGTCGACCGCGCCCATGTACACGCGACACGGCAGGCCGACGCGTGCGCAAGCGGCGGCGGATGCGACGCCGTGCTGCCCGGCGCCGGTTTCCGCGATGACTCTTTTTGCGCCGATGCGCTTCGCGAGCAGCGCCTGGCCGATCGCGTTGTTGATCTTGTGCGCGCCCGTGTGCGCGAGATCCTCGCGCTTCAGCCAAACGTCGGTGCCCCAGCGTTCGGACAGTCGTGGCGCGTAGGTCAGCGCGGTCGGGCGCCCGACCCAGCCCGTAAGCTCGTTCCTGAACGCGGTCTGGAACTCGTCGCTGTGCAGGTGTTCGGCGATGCCCCGTTCGAGCCGTTCGAATGCCGGCACAAGCGTCTCCGGCACGTACCGCCCACCGAACGGGCCGAAACGGCCGCGCGCGTCGGGCAGCGTGCCGGCGATGCAGGCGTCGAGCAGCTTGCCCGCCTCCGCCTTGCTCATCTCAAGCTGCATTGTCTTGGTTCCTCGTCATACCTCTCTCGCTCCTCGCGCTGCCGAGATGAACGCGGCAACCAGGTCCGGGTCCTTGACGCCCGGCTGCGACTCGACGGCGCTCGACACGTCGACGCCGTACGGGTGCACGGTTTCGATCGCGTCGGCAACGTTGTCCACGGCAAGCCCACCGGCGAGGATCATGCGCCCTTTCTTCGCGATTCCCGCTGCTGTTTTCCAGTCCACCGTTTCGCCGGCGCCACTTTTCGGGCCCTCGTAAACGAATACCTCCGGCCAGTCGGCGTCCGCTGTCATCAATCCCTCGCGATAAACGGGCCAGCGTTCGATGCCGTCGTCGACGTCGAGTGCAGCGTAGTCCTCGCGATCGGTTTGCAGCACGTCGGGCCGGAAGCCCTGCTGCACGTCGTGCCACTCGTCCGCGCCGGGGTGCAGCATCACCGCCACCCTGCGTACGTGCGACGGCACCCGTGCCGCAATTTTCCTTGCCCGCGAAGGCGTCAGCCGCCGTACAGACGGCGCGAACACGAAGCCGACCGCGTCGGCGCCGCAGGCAACGGCCGCGTCGGCGGCGCGTTCGTCGGTAATGCCGCAGATCTTCACCAGCAGCGTCATGACCGTGCGCTTCTGCCGGCGTCGATCATCGCGCGAAGCAGCCTGCCGGGATCACCTGCTCGCATTAGCGCCGTGCCGACGTGCGCCATGTCGTAGCCCTGGCCCGCAACGCGTGCCGCATCTCTATCGGAGTTCAGCCCGCTCTCTGCCACCCGGATTGCCTGACGGGGCAGGCGCGGCGCGAAATCTTCGAGGCGCGCGGGATCGACCGCCAGCGTGCGCAGGTTGCGGCTGTTGACGCCGACCAGCAGCTGGCGACTCGCCGCGCGCTCCTGCATCTCGGCATCTTCGAACAGCGTGTTGATGCGCGCGACGTCTTCGTCACCGAATGCCTCGAGCAGCACGAACATGCCGTGTTCAAACGCGCAGTCGAGCATGTCGCGGAGCGCGCGATTGTCCAGCATCGCTGCGATCAGCAGCACGCCGCTTGCGCCCGCCACCCGCGCTTCCTGCACCTGCGCGACGTCGACGAGAAAATCCTTGCGCATCACCGGTACCGCGCCTGCGGCCGCAACGACTTCCTCCAGGTGGCTGATGTCGCCGTCGAATCGATCCGGCTCGGTGAGCACGGATATCGCCGCGGCGCCGGCGGCCGCATAGGCGCGGGCACGTTCCGCGCGGCTTGCGCCGTGTGCGGCGAGCTCGCCTTCCGCCGGCGACCGGTTCTTGATTTCGGCGATGACGTCGAAACGGTCGAGCATGAGCGAATGCACCGGCCGGTCGAAGTCCGCATCGCCAATCGCCGGATGCAGCGCCGCGGCGCGCGCGGCGCTCGAACCGGCCATCGTTTGCAGGAAGTCGCTCACGCCGCTCCGAAATGCTCGCGAAAGCGTTCGAGAAAATCGGCGGCCCGGCCGTCGTCGATAGCCGCTGCAGCGGCAGCGACGCCCGCTTTCGCATCCGGCGCCAGGCCCGCGACCTCGAGCACCAGCGACGTGCCCAAGAGCAGCGCGTCGCGGTGCGCGCCCTTGTCATCGCCGGCAAACACGCGCGCGAGTTCCTTCGCGTTGTGCGCGGCGTCCGCACCGCGCAGGTCATCGGCCTTGCAGCGCGGCAGGCCGTAGTCTTCCGGCGTGCGGCGCTGTTCCCGGACGTTGCCGGGAGTTACGTCGAAGAGCACGAACGCGCCGACCGGCGTCGCTTCGTCCCAGCCCGGCTCGCCGTGCACGACGAACGCGCGCTCGATCGGCATGCCGGACAGCGTTTCCGCCATCAGCCTGGCGGCGTCGATGCTCCACGCACCGATCAGCTGGTACGGCGGCGCGGCGGGGTTCGTGAGCGGTCCCAGCATGTTGAAGACGGTGCGCACGCCGAGCGCGCCCCGCACCGGCATGATTGCTTTCATCGCCGGGTGGAACGACGGGGCGAACAGGAATGTGAACTCGAGCGCGTCGAGTGCCGCGCGCATCGCATCGGCGTCGAGCGGCAGCGGCATGCCGAGCTGTTCGAGCAGATCGGCGCTGCCGGACTTCGACGAGATCG
>CALKYK010000184.1 GCA_938003715.1 uncultured Gammaproteobacteria bacterium | reverse complement strand
TTGCCGGTCACGACGATGTCGGGACGGTAATCCGTTTTCTCGTAGCCCCACCAGCGGCCGGTTCTGCCGTAGCCCGACTGGACTTCGTCGGCGATGACGAGCCCGCCTTCGCGGTGCGCGAGTTCGGTGACCCGCGACATGAAGCCCGACGGTATGACCGGCAGGCCTTCGTTGGCGAAAATCGAGCACATGATGAGAGCCGCAAAACCTTCGCCTTCGGCGTTCAGGCCTTCGATGGCAGCGGCGACGCGGTCGAGATAGGCGTCGCAGAGTTCACTGTCGCTCAGGCCATCCTCGAGCGGGCGGTAGCGTTCGGGAAACGGAAAGCCGCGGATGACGCCGGACTGGTCCGGCGCGGAACCGACGTTCGTGAGTGAACCGACAAGCTCCGTGTTGCCGTGGTAGGTGGCGTCTGTGCACAAGAGACCGCGCTTTCCAGTCGCGAGGCGCGCAATCTGGATGGCGACCTCGATCGCCTCGGTGCCGCTGCAGCTGAACACCACGCTTTCGATGCCGTCGTGATTGAGCGAGGCGTAGCGCTCGGCGAACGTGACGATGCCTTCGTGGAGATATCGGCTGTGCACGTTGACGGTAGCCTGCTGCCGGGCCATCGCCTCGACCACCGCAGCATTGGCGTGTCCCACGCACGGCACGTTGTTGTACATGTCGACATAGCGCCGCCCGTCGCTGTCGAACAGGTAGACGCCCTCGCCGCGAACGATTTCGATTGGCGTGTCGTAGAACAGCTCAGCGCCGGACCCGAGCGCGAGGTCACGGCGTTCCCTTAGCGAGCGTTCAGGATTCTTCCGGCTGGCCATGCATCGTCTTCAAAAAAATTGACGGAATCTCAGTGTAGCGTGTTCCGATTCCAGGACAGATCGTCAGTATGAAGAAATCAGCTGTAGGCAGCATGGCCAGGCAATCGCCTACTTGATGTTTCGCGCTTCCTTGATCAGGTCGTAGGCGGCATTGATTTCGCGCGAGCGCTCCTCGGCAACCGGGCGCATGCTTTCCGGCAGGCCGCGGGACGCCAGTTTGTCCGGGTGGTTCTGGCTGATGAGGCGGCGATAGGCGCGCTTGATTTCGGCCGGGCTCGATTCGGGCGACACGCCGAGCGCCGCATAGGCATCGGCGAGGCGGTCCTGCGCGGGCGGAACGCCGCGGGCTGAAGGCCCGGCGCCGGCGGCACGCAGTAACGCCTCGAGTTGCGCTACGTCATGTTCACCCAGTCGCAATCGCCGGGCGATGCGCACCAGCATTTCATGTTCGGCCGGATCAATGCGGCCGTCTGCTGCGACCGCCATCACCTGCAGCTGCAGGAACAGGTGCACGAGCGGCCCGCGGCCGCGCGTCAGTTGTGCGAACTGGTCGACGGCGGCATCCAGGTCGAAGTCCGGCTGCTTGCCGCGATTGAACGCCGCCTTCGCCTGCTCGCGGCTTTCGCCATGCAGGTTGAGCATGCGAAAGGTCCGCTCGGCCGCGTTGATCTCGTCGCGCGTAACGACGTTGTCCGCCTTGCACAGCGCGCCCATGACCGTGAAGATGGAGTCGATCAGCTGCGACTGCGCCATTTGCAGGCTGCCGACGATTTGTCGCGTCAGCCACGCCGAGACGACGTAGCCAAACAGTCCGCCGATCAATGCGCCCGGGACCTTGCCGAAGAGGGCGCCGATCAGCGCGCCGATGATTGCCAGCAACATGCGCGGAGTCTAACAGCGGTTTCGCGACAGTGAAGCCGGCCGGATGCTGTGCGGAGCGCGCACCAGTGCGACCACGCCGCCGCAGCGGCGCCATCGTGCGTGGTTCAGGCCTAGTTTGTCGCTAGTGCACGACGTCCCAGAGATAATCGGAATGTGTCGGGCAGATTACGCCGAAGTCGGCCGTTTCATCGTTGTCCTGCAATTGGGCGATAACTTCACCGCGGGCATCGAGAACCTGCGAGTAACTGGTGCCGATTGCCGTGCCCAGGCGCCGCACCTCGCCACCGAGCACGTGACTCGACCAGCCCCAGCCAACGAGCTTGCCTTCCTCGACGAGTTTCTCGTACATCGGCGCAATTTCTTCGCGGACGATTTCGTCGGCCTCACTTTGGCGCGATTGATCGCAAACATAGTAGACGGACAGGCTGACCATTCCCGGTTCCGTGGCTCCGCCCCCAAACATACTGTCTGCCCAGACGTAATCGTCATGAGCCTCACAAGCTTCCGAACGCCTCGCCCCGGCCTGGTCATTGTCGGCGTAAATCTCCTGAAAGATCGCAGCCTGATTATTGACCGCATCGTTCAATGTTTCCGCCCCATGCCACTGCAGGCGACGCCAGCGTCCTCCGGTGAAGTGCTGGTAGTACCCCCAGCCGGTCATCTTGCCGTCTTCGACCCACTTGTCGAATACCGGCTTTTCGTAGCGTTCGACAATCTCATCCATGTCATTCTGGCTGGCAACATCGCAAACGTAGTAGGTCACGTATGTAAAGCCCTGCGGACCGTCCTCCTGTGCAAGCGCTGTAAACGTGATCGTACTCGCCAGCACGCAGATCGAAATGTTTTTGAATGTTTTCATCGATCTCTCCTCGGTCGCGATTTACGCTGATTAAATGAGCTTAGGAGAGATCGGCGTGATTACCACCTCATGAGACAGAATCAGTTACTTGGCGGTAATTGCAATCGGGTCACGCCGTCTCGCGGACAACAATTTTACCGGTCCGGTCCATGCATCAGCGGAGCGCTTCAAATTTACTAAGCTGAATATGTTCTCGGAACTACAGTAGGAGAATTGAGATGAGCAGATTCACAATAATGTGCATCGCCCTTGCGATGATCGTGCAATCTGCAAACGGATATGCGGATTCTGGAATGCCGGCAGACGTCAAAACCAAGATGAACGGTTTGGTCGGAACCTGGGAGTGGCAGCAGGAAACAAGGGCTACCCAGAAATCAGAGAAAATGAAATCGAACGGTACCTGGACCGCTCGCTGGATATTCGACGACCTGATCGAATGGCGCGCTACGTACGTTACCGCCATGCGAAGCGGATCTGGCGTCGAATACGAAGGATACGATCCGATAATGCAGGGCTACGCGTACTGGTTCGACAGCAGCGGCGCCAGGGGGCGACTGTATGATGGTGTATGGACCGGTGACACCTTCCATGCGCAGGAGATTGGTTACACCACCGATGGCGTAGAATGGCGTGGACGCTGTGACTTCGCTTACAACCGGCAGTTCACTGAAGTGAACTTTCGTTGCGAAGCGCTGGAAGACGGGAAGTGGTGGTTATGGCGAGAGGGAAGTGCAACAAAGGTAAAGCAGTAGAAACTTGAAGAGATCGAGGCCGGCCTCTCCCTGAGGCCGGTTTTTTCTACCTTACTCGAACCAGCAAGCGAAACGACATTTTTGACTCAAGTGCCTGCCGCGTCCTGAGTCGATCTTCTACACCGTATGATGCAGCGTTATCGTAACCGGTTCCCATGGCTGTCGAGGCTGCGTAAGTGCATGTACTGACTGCACTACGGTCTTGTATCGGTGACACTCTTGCAGGCATCAGCAGGAGCATCACATGGACTACCGGCGAATTATCCAGATCACAACGATGGCCTCGGCACTGGCGAGCGCGGGCTGCGCCGTGTCGCCGGACGTCCAGGCTCGGCGCGACGCGGTCGAGGCCGAAATCCAGGAGATTCTGAGCCAGCCGCTCGACGAGGCGCAGTACGGGACCACGCGGCGTTGCCTGTCCGAATCCGACTTCCGGCGCTACTACGCGATCAACGATCGTTATCTCGTGTTCGAAGGCAGGGAGGACCGGCGCTGGATCAACGAACTGCGCAGCCGCTGCGGCGACCTGCGCTGGGGCGAAGTGCTGGTCGTTACCCGAAGGTCGGCGGCGAGACAGCTCTGTGCACTGGATTCCTTCCAGTCCACGGACTGGTTCCACTGGCCATGGTACAGGCGCTGGCCGTGGCAGTGGGGATCGTCGTGGGGCACCGGAATGACCTGCACACTCGGTGAATTCAAGCCGGTCACTGAAGCGCAGCTGGACCAGATCGAGGACCTTCTCGAGTCAGAATAGCGCTTCTAATTTCGCCGCTGCGCTAGTCGCGTTCCTGCTTCGCATTTTCAAGTGTCGGCGAAAAGCTGGCAATTCGGAGTTCTACTGATTGCGCATCGAGTGGATCGGGCACATATATACAAGTGCCGGAAGGGTTCCGGCTGTTGCAGCAAAAGGAGGTGAGCGCAGTGACCAAGGTAAGAAACATTCTCCACAGGAAAGACAAAGAGTACGGCGCCGGCCGGTCGATGCGGCCGTTCGGACGTAACATGGAGGATTTCTTCGGTAACGGGTTCCCGCGCCGCTGGATGGAAGGCTTCTTCGAGCCTCATGTCTGGAGGCCGCCGTTCTGGAGCGAGTTCTCCGAGTCCTTCGACGTCTGGCCGAAGGTCGATATTTTCGACCGGGACGACAGGCTGCTGATCCGGGCTGAAATGCCGGGCATCAGGAAGGACGACCTGGAAATCACCATTGCCGGTGATCGCCTGACGCTCGAGGCCAGACGCGAGTTCGACGAAAAGGAAGAAAAGGACAACTTCTTCCATTCCGAGATCGGCTATGGCCGCGTCTACAGGATCGTGCACCTGCCAGTCGAAGTGAAAGGTGACGAGGCAAAGGCCGAGATGAAAGACGGTGTCGTCGAGATTTACCTGCCGAAGGTCGAGGCAACGACGCCGCGTTCGATCAAGGTCGCATAAAAACCGGCACAGCTATTTCCTGCGGGGCGACGCAAGCCGCCCCTCTTTTTTTGGCCGTTACCTGTCCCGTCCGCTTTGTGGCGCGATCTGCGCCCGGTTCAGGATATTCATCAGGCGATGAATCTGGTCGCCCTCGCGGCGTTTGATCTCGATCACGTCCTTGTCATCGCTGGTGAGCAGAACCAGCGCCGCCTCGAGCTCGTTGACGGTCGCCTTCATCGCGAGAATCTCGACGGCCGCGTGGTCCTCGATGTCCGGGAAGACTCGCATGATGTCTTCGTGAGTCGCAGAATTCATTCGCTCAGGCTAGCAGCTGCCGGCTGCGCAGCGGTATCAGGGATTAACGCAATCGAAGCCGGCGCGCAGGATTTGTGAGCGACGGTCCACCGAAGCCCCGGTAGACGATTCGGTGCCACTGCAACGTCTAGCCGTTGCTCTTCAGCCGGCTCAGGAATTCCTTGCGGAAGGTCTTGATCGACCTCGCGAGTGTCGTGTCGTCCCAGCCTGCGCCGCGCATCGACGTGCGCTTCGTCGCGGACGGGTCGATGAACTTCAGGCGGTGATCGCCGAGCGAGATGACGTCGTTGTTCATCAGTACGTGGTGTTTGACGCGTTTGCCGTTCACCCAGGTACCGTTGCAGCTTTTCAGGTCGACGACGATCGTCGAGTTCCGGTTCCGCATCACCACGGCATGCTGCCGGCTGATCCACTCGTGAACGATATCGATGTCGCACAACTCGTTGCGACCAATTAGCATGCGCGGCTTGTCGAGCGCGATGCGTTTCATGGTCTGGCCGCGGCAGGTCAGGATCAGGTGTGGCGTCGGGCGCACGACGTTCGGCGGTTTCTTCTCCGGCGGCTTCTCCGGGATATGCTCGGCGGACAGCGGCGGGCGCTCAGCAGCCGCGATTGCCATCATCGCCAGCCGGTCGACCACGCCCGGCCACCCGCCGGAAGACTCGTGCAGACGGTCGCACACCGCCGGCGGCATCAGCGATTTCGGGTCGCCGCATCCGCCGCCTTTCAGTTTCTTGTGCACGTAGGTGGCGGTTTCGGTGCGCGTCATCGGCTTCAACAGGAACTTTCCGGTCAGGCGACTTTCGATCGACTGCATCGCGGGCGCCCTGACGAGCGGCAGCATCGGCTTGTCGCTGACGAGGACGATGCGCAATGCGCTGGCGCCGTCGACGGTCATCTCCGCGAGCTCGCAAAGCATCTCCAGGAGCACCGGACTCATCGCGTTGACGTTTTCGACGATCAGCACCGGTGCCTGGTCTATTGCCGCCTGGTGCATCGCGAGTACGCGCACCATGTTGAAGCGTTCGCTGGTCGTGTTGAAACCCTGGTCGTAGCCGAACTGGCTCAGGATTTCCTGCAGCAGCGTTGCCGAGTCGGCACGGGCGCCGTCGACGACGGCACGGGAGTAGTCAGGCGGCAGCGTGTCCGCGAAGCGCTGGATGATTGTCGATTTTCCGGACAGCGGCGGACCATGAAAGAGTCCGAGTCCCTGCCGGTTGCGGCGCGTCTCGTTCAGGAACTTGATGGCATTCGTCTGCGACGCATACGGCACGAGCACCAACGGCTTTCCGTGGGTGCGAAACGGTTGAACCCGCAACCCCGTATCGGCAAGTTTCATGTGGCGACTCCGCCGTCCTGGACGCGTGACGTCTTTAGACCGGTAGCTTTGCGTCCCCGCCTTTCGACGGGTTTGCCTTTGTCAACATAACGAACCTATGCCAGCACCCGTAGCGGTGCAAGCGCCATTTGACAGAACCCGGGACCGGTGTTCAGTAGTGTGCGTTGTGCCGCTATTTACGGGTATTCAGGGCGCACGAGGCGACCAAACGTCAACGCGATCGGTTATTCGCGATCGAGCGCACCGTCCGCTGTTTGCTGGAGGATCGTATTCAGCTTGAACGGTACGGTGGCCAGGTTCTCGGGTGAAAGACCGAGTCTCTCCATCAGGATTTGCCACCGGGGGTCGCCCCTCAGGTTGTCGAACAGCGGAGACGGATAGCGGAAATACAAAGGCTGTGGATCACTGCTGACGAGGGCATTCAGCCACGTGAAAGCGCTGTCCAGGTTGCCGACGTACGAGTAGGCCTGCGCCAGCTCCAGTGGGGGCCTTGTGCCCCAGCGGTCCGCCGCGTCCGCGAGCAGCTCGACGGATTGCCGGCGTTCCTCGAGATCGTGCAGCGCCATCGCCCGTATCAGCTGTTGCCGCAATGAATCATTGCCGGCCGTCGGCAAAAGTGTCAGGGCATCTTCGGGGTGACCCTGGTATAGGTTTGCCACGGCAAGATGCCAGTCGAGACCGGCCCTGCCCATTGCCTTCAACGTCAGCAGCTCACGCTCCATCTCGCTGAAACGCCCCGTGTACTCGTACGATTGTGCGAGCTGGAAGCGGCAGGTATCGCACAGCGGATCACGGGCGACCAGCAGTTCCTCGAGCGCGAGCGCTTCTTCGTAGCGCCCGATATAGGTCGCGAAGTTGGCGGCAAAGGCGATGATATTCAGATTCCACGGGTCAAGTTCGAGCGCCTTTTCGATCAGGGGCGCCGCCTTGATAGGGTCGTATTCGACCGCCCAGGCCAAGCCGCCGAGCGTCGCATAGATTTCGCCGAGCTCCGGATCCAGCTCCTTTGCCGTATCGAGTGCTTCGTAAATGAAAGATACTCCGTCCCGTGCAGTAAGCGAATAGGTCGGATCGCGCGCAACGATGCGCCGTCCGTGAACGGCGGCCAGAAGTGTCCACGCGGCCGCGAACCCCGGGTCCATCTCGACGACTCTTTCAAGCAGTGCCTGGGCGGCCGGTGGATCGATACCGAACGGATACGGGGACAAACTGACGGCTTTGAGGTAGAGCGCGTAGGCTTCCGGGTCGCTGGACGTGCGAGTTCGCCCGAGAGTGCTTGCCGGCAATACGGACGAACGCAATCGTGTGGAGACACTGCGCGCGATGTCCTGCTGAATCTGCAGGACATCGTTCACTGGCCGGTCGTAGACCTCCGACCACAACTGAAAACCGTCGCCCGCATCGACAAGCTGCGCAGTCACGCGAAGCTGGTTTCCATTGCGCCTGACGGATCCCTCGAGCAGGTGTGCCACGTTCAACGAGTCGCCGATGTCGCGCAGGCTTTCCCGTCTGTCCTTGTAATAGAAGCTGGAGGTTCTGCCGGCGACGCGAAAACCTCCTGTTCGGGTCAGCGCGTGAATCAGTTCTTCGGTCAGACCGTCGGCGAATCGCTCGTCCTCTGCATCGCCGGAAACGGTTGCGAACGGCAGCACCGCAACCGATTCGTCTATCGGTCCCGGGTCGGTTCGGAAAGCGAACCACGCGATTGCGATAACGACCAAAAGGGCAGCAGCGGAAGCGATGACCCCTGCCCGGGTGGGGGACACCGGCTTGTCCGCCGGCTTCGTGACCGGCGGGATGAGTCGATAGCCGTGACCGCGTACCAGGGCAATGTATCGGGCGTCATCACTGCTGTCCCCGAGCGCGTGTCGCAGCAGCTCTACGCGCTTGGCGACGGTTGCCGGGCTGACAATCGCGCCGTTCCAGACTTCATCGATCAGTTCGTCGATGGACAGGCTGTCGGGTGCGGCCCTGACCAGCGCAATAAGCAGGTCGAACGAGCGTTTCGGCAGGATGATCTCCTGGCCGGCCTGCCAGACGCGGCGCTGGCCGGCATCGACCAGGAGGTCGGCGGCTTGGAATGCGTTCGTTTCCTCTTTTTTCACGCGGCAGGCCCCGCTTTCATCAAATCTTCGACGAATCTTCGAGCCATCTTCAAGCTTCCCGCAGGCGGAGTCTTCAGGCTCTCAGGCTCTGATTACCGGACACAGACCACGAGGAAACGTCATGAACACCCTACTGAATATAATACAGCCGTACTGTCATCGCTTCGGCCTGCCTGCTCTGACGTCGCTGCTGCTGCTGAGCGGGGCAATCAGCACCGAGACAATCGCAGCCCAGCTTGTTCCGACCGGGCAATCCGATGCGGGCACGCTCGATGGTGTTCCGTCCGTGACTCACACCGGACGATTCACCGGCGCCACTGCGCACGGCGAGTTTCTCGTACCGTATGAAATTACGGCGCCGGCAGATCCGAGGCATGGAAATCGGCGTGTCGTATTCGAACCACCTCACTTCACGCTACGAACGCCGGGTCGCGATGCCGTGTTGGGCACAGAATTGCTTTTCGGTCGCGGCTACAGTCACGCGTCTGTCGGGTTCAGCAACCAGGGCGAGAACATGCTGGACACCGGTGCCGACAACTTCACCATTGCGGGACTGCAGGTCGGCGAGAACGACTTTCCCTTTCCACGCGATGTCGAAATTCTGAAGCAGTTCGTTGAAGCGCTGCACCGCGATCCGGTAGCACGCGCAACGCTCGGTCACGTCAGAAAGGTCTACGCGTTCGGTACCTCCCAGTCGGCTGAAGCTCTCTATGAGTTGGCCTACGGACCTGGAGCCGCAAATCTATTCGATCTGACAGTCCTTCAGGTTCCACTCTGGCGCCCGGCGTTTGCCCGCCCGGATACGCTGGCCGTGCTTCCCGAAGTTTTCGAGCCCCTGGAAGAGATCGGCAAGGTGATGCTGGTGAGCGCCGAAGGTGATTTGCTGATCAGCCAGTCGATGCAGCTGAGAAATGCGCTGGCGAGCCCCAACTATCGGCTGTACGAACTGGCTGGCGCGCCGCATCTTTTCATGGATATCGAGATCGGCGGCATTCGCACCAACCCGCTCGATCACTCGGCGGTGGTGCGCGCGGTGTTTGTCGCGGGCGATCGCTGGGTGAGGCGCGGGAAACGACCGCCGAACAGTCGAATTCTCGATGTCGCCGCGCCGGGCACCATCGATCCGATCTACCTGTTCGAAACCGGAATTGCGCGCGACGTGAACGGCAATGCATCCGGCGGCGTGCGCTTCCCCGACGTCGCGAACGGCCGTGCGCTGCACATCGCATCGCTCCTCGATATCGAGCTGATACCGGGGCTGCCCGGGCTCATCGGCGCGTGGTTCGACCTGGCGTGCGCACCGGAACCGGGTTCCGCGACCGGCCAGCCACGCTTCACCAGTCACCGGCAATACGTGCACAGCGTCTGGCAGCAGGCATTCAGCCTGATGTGGGACGGATACCTGTTGCCTCGAGATGCGCTGCAGTTGTTATGGATCGCCAGGGACTCTGACGTCGGCCGGCCACAATCCTGCGCTGGCACTCCTTGAGTGACGTAAGCAGTCGGGGTCGCCATCGTTTCGTGACGACGGCCGCTGCAGTTGAACAATGATCGCTGTTTACGCGTTACCGGTCCGGCGCGCTGGCGCGCGTCAACAGGATCCGCTGAAAGGCGACGGATGCATAGTCGCCATTGGCTTCGTCGACAGCCCAGTCGCCGGTACCGGCACACGCGGGATAGCGAAACGACGGCTCATCGCGTGTGCTGCACTGGTTGTAGGCCCCCGCCTTGAAGTACAGCGCGTCGCCAGAGTAGCCGTTTGGATTGTCTTTATCGTCAATCTTTCCGTAGGCATCCACGTCGTCGGAGAGATCGATTTCGAACCTCACCGTGTTCGACGGATCCGTGGTCCTGAACGTCAGGAACATCCTGTTGCGGTATACGTTGACGTTGTAGTTCCAGAGTTCGCCCAGCGCGATACCGTTGGCACCGGGATCGGTTGGGTCGTCCCAGCCGTTTCCCCACACCGGGTAGATGATGTCGGTCCTGTCCGGGTCGTTGGCAGCGAGATTGCGTTCGTAAGCCCAGTACACGGATCCGGTCTCGTGCCCCGGCCATTTCTTGTAGGCGATCTTCAGCGGCTCGTTGCCCCAGCCGAAACCGCGCCGGTTCAGTGCCTCGTTCCTGATTGCGTGAATCTGTCCGACGACGACGGAAAACGCCGGCGGCCGGTCCGGATACTTGGCATTGCCTGGCACGTGCAGGACCCGCAGCGTGGCCTCGTCCTGGCCGCCGATGTCGGCGAATCGCCCTGCGCGGGGATGCGCAGCAAGCGCGAAGTTGTTCTTCGGGCTGTGCGTGCCGATGTCCGTATTCGTGCTGCGAAACATCTGCCGCAGCTCGCTGCGCGCATTGGTCGAGTTCGCGGTCGTTACGCCCCTGTTGGGCGCGGAGAATACAAGGAAGCCGTTATCGTCAAGGAAGAAAAAGTCCGGGTGCGCGTAGTCCTGCAGTGCGCGTACGTCGATCTCGTCGACCTTGCCGTCGCCGTCGTCATCGACCGGCAGCGTGAGTTTCCAGTGGCGCAAATCAAACGATTCGGCAGGCACTTGTGCCTGGGCCCCCGCAGAGACTGAGGCAATGAACAAAACGACATGCAGGTGTCGTTTCGCCGATCGTGTGCTCATGCCGGCTTGCCACTCATCTGTATGACAGTGCCTTGATTGCGCCCCTGAGTTCGGCGAGGCCCTTCAGCCGGCCAATGGCCGAGTAGCCCGGGTTCGACGGCCTGTCCAGGTCGCTCATCATCTGATGTCCGTGATCCGGGCGGAAGTAGATCTCCCGGTCGCCATCGGCTTCGTTTCGCAGCAGCGCGCTGATGACGGCGATCATATCGACGTCACTGTCCAGGTGACTGGCCTCGAAGAACGAGCGCTGCTCTTGCGGGTCGCGACGTACGCCGCGCAGGTGGGCGAAGTGAATCCGTTCGGCAAAGCGTTTCGCCATGCCGGGCAGGTCGTTGTCCGGGCGGCTGCCGTAGGTTCCGACGCACAGCGTCATTCCGTTGGCCGCCCCAGGCGCGCGCGCGAACAGCTCGTCAAGATCGTCCGCTGTGCACACGATCCTCGGCAGCCCCAGCATGTCGCGTGGCGGATCGTCCGGATGAATAGCAAGTTTGACGCCGAGTTCCTCGGCAACGGGCAACACCCGCGCCAGGAAAGCGCACAGGTTGTCACGCAATGTGGCATGGTCGACGCCCTCGTAGTTCGAAAGCGCGCGACGAAATTCAGGCAGTCCGTAGCTGTCCGTCATCCGACCGGGCAAGCCGGCAATGATGTTTCGCGTCAACCGCTCTCGATCGTCTTCGGACATTGCGTCGTAAGTCGCCTTTGCGGCCTCGATTTCCGCAGCGGAGTAGTCGTTCTCGCCGTTTTTCCTCTCGAGGATGAACAGGTCGAACGCTGCAAACTGCGCCTGGTCGAAGCGCAGCGCATACACGCCGCTCGGCAGCCGGTAGCGGAGATCCGTGCGCGTCCAGTCGATGACGGGCATGAAGTTGTAGCAGATCGTTCGAATGTCGCATTGCGCCAGGTTCGACATGGAGTCGATCCACGCCTGCACGTATTTTTCGTGATCCGGCCTGGCGAGCTTGATGTCGTCGTGCACCGGGATGCTTTCGACGACCGACCAGCGAAGCGGCGAGAGTCCGGGTGGCGTGTTCTCGATCAGTGCCTTGTGATCCCGGATGGCCTGCAGCGACCAGGTCTCGCCGATCGGCACGTCGTGCAGGGCGCTGACCACGTCGGCCACGCCCGTCTGGCGGATGTCCTCCAGTGTCACCGGGTCGCCCGGTCCGAACCAGCGCCAGGATTCACGCATTGCAGACTTCCTTCGTCACCGGTCAGGACGTGACGATTTGCCACACGCCCCGGATCCCCATCGTCGTGGTAACGAGGGAGAACAGCAGGATCGCGATGAGGGCGATGTTGGTTGCTGCACTGTTCCGGTGCTCCTTCATCAGGTCGCTGCGATTGCCGAGATACAGTATGCACGCAACCGTTACCGGCAGGATAACGGCGTTGAAGGCCTGGGACACGATCATGACCAGCACCGGGCGCGCATCGAATATCGGAACTACCAACCCGAGAAGCGAGATCAGGAACACCATGACGCGATAGCGGGTCATCGTCATGTCCCGCTCCAAACCGCCGTAGTCACAAAGGAGCCAGGGCAACATCAGGACGTTGGGAAACTGCGACGAAACGCCCGCCGCGACGATGCCGACGACGAAGATTGCGGTTGCGAACGAACCGGTCAGCGGCTCGAGCAGCCCGATCATCTGCGATGCGTTCTCGAGGCCCAAACCCTCGACGTGCAGGGTGCCGGCAGCAGCCGCCATGATCGATCCGCTGATGACGAACATCATCGCAACGGACACGATCGCGTCGTTGCGCTGCTTCTTCGCGTCCGCAAGCGTCCATCCCGCCTCTTTCACGAGCGTGGTCCTGATGATGAACAGCCCGGAAAACACCGTGGTGCCGACCATCGATGCGATCACCAGGAACGGGCCGGTGTCCTCGCCCGGCGGCACCTGCGGCAGGCCCGGCAACAATCCCTTTACGATGTCGAGCGGCGGTGGCATCAGGATGAAGAAATTCAGCAGGAAACAGGCCGACATGATCGCGACGATCACGGCCAGGCTGCGCTCGAAGAACTGCGTCCTGCCGTTCCAGAAAATGTAGTAGACGAGCGCTATGAAGAACGCTGCGAACCAGAGCGCGTCGATGCCGCCATCAATGAAAGTCTTCGACCACTCCGAGCTGACGTCGGCGACGATTCCCATCACGCCCATGACGCTGCCGCTCACGCCGGCGGTCAGGGCGACGATGAAAAAGATGCCGACAACGGGATGGATGTGCCTGCGAAATGCCTGCAGAGCCGTCTCGCCGGTCACCAGTGTGTAACGGCCGTAGACGCTGATCATGCAGAACGTCGCCAGGCAGGACGCGATGATCGTCCACAGGAGCGACATGCCGTAGGTGGCGCCCGCCTTGGCCATCGCCGTGACGCTGCCGGTGCCGATGTTGAACCCCAGCAGGAAGATACCGGGCAGGAACAGGGCCAGGGTTCGCTGAAACACACCACTCATGCTGTACGCCCGACCCGTCAGGCGGCCCCGGGGCCTGCTGTGGCTAGATGGCGACGGACTTCAGGTAACGCTCGCGACTTTGCGAGGTCTTCCTGCGCAGTTCCTCGAGCTCCCGCTGTTCCGTTTCGTCGAGCATCGCCTTCAACAGGCGCGTGAAATGATTGCGCATGGCGGTGCGTGCCGCGGACGGATTCCGTGCGCGAAGCGCTTCCAGGATTTCCGAATGTTCCGTGGCGCGTGCGCCGACATCCTCGGAGCAGACGGATTCGTACACGGCCTTGACCGGCTCGAGTTCGTCGCGAAGCTTCCACAAGGTCTCGATCACGTAGGTGATTGCAGCGTTGCCGGATGCGCCGGCAATAGTTCGGTGAAAGTCGTGATCGGCTTTTTCGCCGGCGGCATCGTGACCATCGGTGTTGGCCATGATCTCGACGTAGCGATCCAGTTCGGCCAGGGTTTCGTCGTCGATCTGCGCGGCAGCGAGGGCCGCCGCTTCCGATTCGAACAGGGCACGCGCCTCGGTGAGTTCGAACGCGCTGACATCGGGCAACTGTTCGTCTTTACCGTTTGCGCCGTCGAGCACGTAGGCGCCGGAGCCTGTCTTGATCCGGATACGGCCGAGCGTCTGCAGCGCGATTTCCGCTTCCCGAATCGCGACGCGGCTGACGCCGAACTGAGCCGCCAGTTCGCGTTCCGCTGGCAGACGGCTGCCAGGCGGGTAGCTGCCGTCCTCGATCAGCTTCTCGATCCTGGCGGCGACGGAGTGATACAGGCGCTGGTCACTCATGGGCGGTTCCTTGTGTCAGCGGGGTTCGGCTTTGTCGGCAGCATGCATACCAATTGCCGGCGCGCATTGCATGTGATCAGTGTAACGGCGGCGTCACGCAGATGCCGTGAACTGCAGACAAAATGCGCAAGACTTGCCAAAAACAGCCGGCATTGTCGCACAAGTAGGGCGTTCATGCGCGCCCGGGCGAGCACGGCGGAAGCCCCGCCTGGTGCGGCACGGGCCCAGATGGTCCGACCAATTGTTCAGACAATAAAGACTCAAATGGTTGACAAAACGGCCGAACGGTGCGACGGTGCGCAACAGAAGCGAAATTATTCAGGCCAGGAATCGCTTCAAAACCAGAACATTGGTCTGACCAATCCAGCTCAGCGCAAACTTCGGGGGGAATCCGACATGCGTCTCACTACCGTACTTTCACGTGTCCGTTCGCCTTGGCTTTCCTTGCTGTGTGCACCGGCACTCCTGGTATTCACCGCGACCCCTGCCGGCGCGCAGTCTTCCGACGACGTCGTCGAAGAGGTCATCGTCACCGGCACGCGGCAAACGATCCAGGACTCGATCAACCTCAAGCGCAATTCGGTCGCCATCGTCGACGGTCTGAATGCCGACGAGATCGGCGACATCCCGGCACTGTCTATTGCGGAAGCACTCGAGACCATCACCGGCGCCGGTACCCACCGCGAGAACGGCGGCGGCACCGAGATCACGATCCGCGGCCTCGGCCCTTACCTGACCAGCACGGTCATCAACGGTCGTGAAGCGACGAACGGCGGCGGCAACCGCGCCGTCAACTTCAGCATGTTTCCGTCCGAGCTGTTCAACGGCATCGAGATTCACAAGACCCAGGCGGCGTCATACATCGAAGGCGCGGTCGGTGGGCAGGTGCACCTGAACACCAGGCGTCCGATTGAATACGGGCGGCAAAGAATCCAGGTCAACATGAAGGGTGGCTACAACCCGGACGAGCAGGACATCGTCGGCGGGCAAGAGCTCGGTTTGCGGGCGACCGCCAGCTACATCGACGTGTTCGAAACCGACAATATGGGGACATTCGGCCTGGCCGTCGGCGTGCAGAAGAGCGAAACGACGAACCCGGAAATGGAAGCGACCACGGGCACCGGCGGCGGCCGCCTCGAGGGCTGCCAGCTCGACTCGTTCAATGCGGATGCGCTGCCGGTCGATACGTCCGGGCGCTGCGAAAACATGGTCAATACCAACGTTCCGAACATCATCGCGAACGACCCGAACATCTCGGGCGTCAATGACATCCCGTGGGCCTATCTCGCACGCGACCGCCGCTATCGCCGCAACACGACTGGCGACGACCGTGAAGCGCTGTTTGCTGCATTCCAGTGGCAGCCGAACGACCGCTGGGACGTGATGTTCGACGTGCAGGCCTCTGAACGCAACC
>CALKYK010000183.1 GCA_938003715.1 uncultured Gammaproteobacteria bacterium | reverse complement strand
GATCGTCGGCGAGGACCTGATGACGATGGACGCCGACCGGATACGATACCTGCCCATCGTCGCGACAATCGTCGGCGGGCGGGAAATCTACCGGGCCAGGTAATCGAACGAGCCGCCAGGAAAACGGCTCGACGCACGTCGACTTTCGCACTTCTATACTTCCAGGTGAGCGCAACGCCAGGGGGTAGGAATCATGCGTTACAAGAAAAACTCGATGGCATGGCTTTTGACAGGCGTATTGACCGTATGGGCAAATCCGCTTTCGGCAGACGACGACAAACGAGTCCTCGTGTTCGACATTGCCGAGGACGGCACGCGATTCGTTTTCGACGGTGAACATGTGTTCGACGACGGACTGCCCGCGTACGGGAACGTGTTCACGACTCAGGGCTACATCTATCCGAAGGGAACGATCACCTGTGATAACGGAGCCTGCAACGGCGTGCTCGAGGACGGGACTCCGGAATTTCCGGAGTTAGTGCTTGGCGAGTGGAGTTGCTGGGGTTCCCATGTCGGCGACGGCGCCCGCACGATTACCGGTCCGTGGGTCGTTACCACGCAGCAGTTCGATCTCGGCCGCATGCCCGGGCAGAAGACGATCATCACTGCCGGCTACGAGCTTGCCGACCTGAACGTCAGATTCAGTCGCGCAATCGTCGGCGGCACCGGCAGGTACTCGGCAGCCGGTGGGCAGCAGGTGCAGACATTGATGGGCTTTAATCCGAGCTTCGGAGTCGGGCTGCGCGTCAGGCTGCAGGTCAAATCCGACGACGACTAGTTGTCGAGCGCAGCGTCCATCCCGATCAGCGTGTGTAGCAGTACGTTGGCCCCGTTCGTGACCTGTTCTGGGCTCGTGAATTCCGACGGTGCGTGACTCACGCCGTCTCGGCTCGGCACGAAGATCATGCCGAGCGGCGCGATGTCCTTCAGGCTTTGCGCGTCGTGGCCCGCACCAGACGGCATGTCGATATTCGAAAGGCCCAGCGTCGTCGCCGAATTCCGCACGATGTTCTTGATGCGCTCATCCGTAACCGCGGCCGGCGATTCGTAGTACTGCTCGAATCGAACCTCGACATCGTTCGTTGCGGCGATATGGTCTGCCGTTTCCCGGATCCTGTCGAACAGCCGGCCGACCTTGTCCATGTCGAGGTCTCGAATCTCGAGGCTGAAGGTTGCGCGGCCGGGAATGACGTTCGGCGCGCCGGGTTCCGCGGCGATGCGGCCGACCGTGCCGACCTGGCGACCGGGTTCGGACGTGATGATGCGGCGAATGTCGGCAACGATCAGCGCCGCGGCGTAAAGCGCGTCCTGTCGCTGGTCCATCGGGGTCGTGCCGGCGTGGTTGGCGAACCCGTCGACCGTGGCGTACCAGCGTCGAATGGCCACTATGCCTTCGACGACGCCGATGTCGATCTTTCCCCGGTCGAGGACCGCACCCTGTTCGACGTGCAGTTCGATGTAACCCGCAACGTCGCCGGGCGCTTTCGCGACTTCGGCGAGGCGCTGGGGATCGCCGCCGATGTAGCGTATGCCAAGGCTCGGCAGCGCCATTTCTTCGTCGCGCACGCTGCCCATCCACGCCCGGCTGCCGGTCTTGCCGCCTTCCTCGTTGCTCCACACGACAACTTCCAGGGGATGTCGGAGCTCGACGCCGGCCTCGTGCAGCGTTCGCGCAGCTTCGATCCCCGCCATCGTACCGACGATGCCGTCGTAATGGCCGCCGTTCGGCACCGTGTCGATGTGCGAGCCGGTTACGAGCGGCGCAAGTGTCGCATCGGTGCCGTTGCGACGGCCGACCAGGTTGCCCGCGACATCGATGCGCGGCGCCAGTCCGGATTCGAGCATCAGCGAGGACAGATACGAGAGCGCAAGCCGGTTGTGATCGCTGTAAGCGACGCGGTCCGACCCGCCGTTTTCGTTTTCGCCGAACGTGCGCAGATGCTGCAGCGTCGCGTTCAGGCGCTCGCCGTCGACGCGCAGTGACGCGTGCTCGTCGGCCAGGGTGCCGCCGAACGGCAGGCATGCGAACACGGCGACAAAGCCGCCCAGGAGCCTGTATTTCGTCGTGAATCGTGCGTACATTGTGCTTGTTCGTATAGACCGATGGCGGACATTTAAGCACATCTGGCTGCCGGCTCCTTTGCTCCGGACCGGCATCGTCCGGCACGGCACCAGGTAAACGGGGGAGACAACGTGAATTCAAGCTTGCCGGCGCGCGCGTCGCGCCTTTTTGTTACCTGCATCGTGGTGTTCTGGATATCGGGCGTCGCGCTCGCGCAGGATGACGAGCCGGCGATGGTGCCGGCGCCGGACCGCGCCGAGGGTGAAGGGCCGTTCGAGCGGCTGATTATCCGCGGCGCAACGCTCATCGACGGCACCGGCGCACCGCCGATCGGTCCCGTCGACATCGTCGTGGAAGGCAACCGCATTGCAGACGTCAAGTCGGTCGGCTACCCGGGCCTCGCAATCGAAGAAGACAAGCGGCCGCAGGACGCAACGCGCGAGATCGACGCGCACGGCAGCTATGTGATGCCGGGCATCGTCGACATGCACACCCACACCGGCGGCGCGACGAAAGCGCCGCGTGCCGAATACACGTACAAACTTTGGATGGCGCACGGCATCACGACCGTACGCGGCGTGCCGAGCGGACCGCTCGAATTTTCGCTGAGCGAAAAACGGCGCAGCGCGCGCAACGAGATAACGGCGCCGAGAATCTTCTCCTATCACACGCTCGGATCGGGAGAGCGCTACAAGGACGTGAAGATCATCACCCCCGAGCAGGCGCGCGAATGGGTGCGCTACATCGCCCGCGAGGGCGCGGACGGCCTGAAGCTCGGCTCGCACCGTCCGGCGATCATGGAGGCGCTGCTCGACGAGGCGGAAAAGCTGAACATGGGGTCAACTGCGCACCTGGGCCAGCTCGGCGTGGCGCAGATGAACGCGATGGAAGCGGAACGCCTCGGCCTGGAGAAGATGACACATTTCTACGGCCTCTTCGAATCGATGGACGAATATACGCAAGTG
>CALKYK010000182.1 GCA_938003715.1 uncultured Gammaproteobacteria bacterium | reverse complement strand
GTGGAGGTGGAGCAGGAGCTCCTTACGCTCCAGGTAGCGAAGCAGGTGGCGCTCGAGAGCATCGTGCTTTTGCAAAACGAAAACGCTGCGCTGCCACTGCGCAAGGGGCAGCTCGACTCGATTGCCGTGATCGGCCCACTGGCCGATGCGCCCTACGAGCAGCTCGGCACGTGGGTTTTCGACGGTGACCCGTCACTGAGCGTGGCCGGGCTCGAAGGCATCAGGCGCCACGTCGGTGACGATGTGCAGGTCCATTACGTTCCCGCGATGTCTACCAGCCGCAGCCGCGAGGACGTGCGGTTCGAGGATGCGTTGCAGGCAGCAAGAAAATCCGACGTCGTCGTACTGTTCCTCGGCGAGGAATCGATCCTGTCGGGCGAAGCCCACTCGCGCGCGGACATCGGCCTGCCCGGCGCGCAGGCCGAGCTGGTGCAAGCGGTGCGAACGGCCGGCAAGCCCGTCGTCGCGGTGATCATGGCCGGCCGGCCGCTCACACTCGGCGACATCGTCGACGACGTCGACGCGATCCTGTTCGCCTGGCACCCGGGCACGATGGGCGGGGCGGCCATTGCAGACCTGCTGTTCGGCGTCGACAGCCCGTCCGGCAAACTGCCGGTCACGTTCCCGCGCATGGTCGGCCAGGTACCTGTTTATTACAGCCAGAAAAACACCGGCAAGCCGCCGTCGCCCGAAACGACCGTGCACATCGACGACATCGAGCAGTTCGCGCCGCAGACGTCGTTCGGTATGACGGCATTTCATCTCGACGCGGGTTACACGCCGATGTGGGCGTTCGGCTTCGGGCTTTCCTACACATCCTTCGAGTACAGCGACATTGCTGCGAGCGCCGGGGAAATACGGGTCGGGGAGACGATCGAATTGAGCGCCACGCTGCAGAACACCGGCAACGTGCCGGCCACCGAAACGGCGCAGCTTTACGTTCGTGACCTCATCGGCAACGTGACCCGGCCGGTGCGCGAACTGAAGGGATTCCAGCGCCTGCGCCTCGAGCCCGGCGAATCAACGCGGGTGACGTTCGAACTGCACACCGACGACCTCGCTTTCTTCGGCCGCGATAACACGCGAATCGTCGAGCCCGGCGAATTCCATGCCTGGATCGGTGGCAGCTCGGAAGCGGAACTCGCGACCGCATTCCGCGTCGTCGAAACGCGGGCAGACAAAACCGGGGGCACGGGCTGACATGAATCGCATAGCGACAGGCCTGCTGATGCTTGTGCTTGCCGCGGGCTGCTCGGCACCCGCCGACTTCGCGCAGGACCCGGAGGACCTGCTCGATGGACAGGTGATGGCGCTCGCCTATTCCGGTTATCGCGAGGGCCAGCACCCGGACCGCGGCAACGGCGCAAATCCGCCTGGCCGCGAACAGATACTCGAGGACCTGCAGATCCTCGTCGCGCACGGCTTCGGCCTGATCCGTATGTATGACGTCAACGTCAACACGCAGATGACACTCGAACTCATCGAGCAGCACGATATACCCATCAAGGTCCTGCTCGGCATCTGGCTGCGCGCCGAAGTCAGCAATCACGAGGGCTGCCCGTGGCTGGACGAACCGATTCCCGACGACGTGCTGGCGGAGAACCGGATCCGCAATGCCGCCGAGGTCGAAACGGGCATCGAGCTCGCCAACCGCTACAGCGACATCATCGCCGCGGTCAACGTCGGCAACGAGGCGCTCGTCGACTGGAACGATCACATGGTGCCGCTCGAGCAGGTGATTTCGTACGTCCGCAGGGTAAAGAACGCAATTTCGCAGCCCGTCACGGTGGCGGACAATTATCTCTGGTGGATCGAGGACGGCGCGCCGCTCGCAGCAGAAGTCGATTTCCTCGGCGTGCACACCTACCCGGCCTGGGAAGGCAAGCGCATCGACGAAGGCCTCGCGTTCACGATCGAGAACATCGCAGGCGTGCACGAAGCGCTGCCCGACAAGCCGATCGTGATCCTCGAAGCGGGCTGGGCGACCACCGCGAGTGAGTTCCCGGAGACGGCCAGCGAGGCCAACCAGGCGCGGTATTACGACGAACTGAAAGGCTGGGCCGAAAAGGCCAACGTCACCGTGTTCTTTTTCGAAGCGTTCGACGAGCCCTGGAAAGGGGATCCGAACAACCCGCTCGGCGCCGAGAAGCACTGGGGGCTGTTCTTCGTCGATCGCACCCCGAAGCAGGTCATGAGGCAATAAGTAATGCAGGCAAGCAAACAATTCCTGGTTTCGATTTTCCTGGCCCTCGGGCTGGCCGCCTGCGGCGGTGGGGCAGGCAGTGCCGCGGGTCCCGGCGTGCCGATGGTGCCGCCGCCTCCGTCGCCGCCACCGCCACCTCCGCCGCCCCCACCACCGCCGGCGCCGCAGAACAACCAGAACATCAACAACCCGACGCTGCAGCGGGCGGATAACGACGCCGTTTCTCCCGGCGATACGCTGACCCTGGTCTGGAGCGACGAGTTCGACGCGGCGCAGCTCGACCCCGAGAGCTGGTTTTTCGAAACGGGCGACGGTTCGCAGTACGGCATACCGGGGTGGGGCAACAACGAACTGCAGTGGTACCTGCCGAACAGTGCGCAGCTCGAAAACGGGAGCCTCGTAATCACCGCGCGCAACGAAATGTCCAACGGCAGGAACTACACGTCGGCGCGCCTGCACACGCGTGACCGCTTCGCGTTCCGCTACGGCCGCATCGAGGCGCGCGTCCGCCTGCCCGGCGGCCAGGGCATCTGGCCGGCATTCTGGATGCTGCCGCAGGACAACATCTACGGCGGATGGGCCGCGTCGGGCGAGATCGACATCATGGAAGCAATCAACCTGGGCGGCAGCGGCAACAACGAGGTGCACGGCACAATCCACTACGGCGGCGCGTGGCCGAACAATACGTTCACCGGCAACGCCTACTCCGTGCCTGCGGACGCGACACAGAATTTCCACGTGTACGCGCTCGAGTGGGACCCGACCGAAATCCGCTGGTACGTCGACGACGTGCTGTACTCGATGCAGAACAACTGGTCGACGGCAGGCGCGCCGTTCCCGGCGCCGTTCGACGAGCAGTTCTACCTCCTCTTCAACGTCGCCGTCGGCGGCAACTGGCCCGGGTCGCCCGATGCGTCGACGACGTTCCCGGTGACGATGGAAGTGGATTACGTCCGCGTATACAGCGGCGAACCGTAGGCGGGGGAGGACAGCCGTGAGCAGGATGACATCAACAAATCGGTGGCTGATCGCCGCAGCGCTGTTCCTGGTTGCCATTGCCGGGCACGCGCAACCGGTGCCGGTGGAACTGCGGCAGGTCGACGGCAACTGGCAGCTGTTTCGCGACGGCGAGCCGTACCTGATCCGCGGTGCGGGCGGTGACGGCCCGCTCGATCGCCTGGCCGCAGCCGGCGCGAACTCGATTCGCACCTGGAGCACCGACAACGTCGGGCCAATCCTGGACGCGGCGCACGCGCACGGCATGACGGTCACCGTCGGTATCTGGCTTGGCCACGAACGTCACGGCTTCGACTACAGCGACCGGCGCCAGGTCAGGCAACAACTCGAAGACGCGCGCGAAGCGGTCGAGCGCTACAAGGATCACCCGGCGCTGCTGCTGTGGGGCGTCGGCAACGAGATGGAGGGCTTCGATTCGGGCGACGACCCGCGCATCTGGGAGGCGGTCAACGACGTTGCCGCGATGATCAAGGAAGTCGACCCGAACCATCCGACGATGAGCGTCACCGCGGAAATCGGCGGCGGTCGCATCGAGATGCTGCATCGGCACACGCCCGCCGTCGACATTCACGGCATCAACTCCTACGGCGGCGCAGCGTCGATTGCCGAACGGATGCGGGAGGGCGGCGCAACCAAGCCTTACGTCATTACCGAGTTCGGCCCACCTGGTACCTGGGAAGTGCCGACGACCGAGTGGGGCGCGCCATACGAGCCGACCAGCACCGAAAAGGCCGAGGCTTATCGCCGCAGCTACCAGCAATCGATCCTCGACAATCCCGGCATGGCGCTCGGCGCCTACGCGTTTCTGTGGGGGGCCAAGATGGAAGGCACGGCCACCTGGTTCGGCATGCTGCTGGACGACGGTGCGAAGACCGAAGCGGTCGACGTCATGTCGGAGCTGTGGACCGGCGAGGCACCCGCCGACCTGTCGCCGCGCATCGAACCGGTGACGATCGACTCCGAGGCAGCCGTCGAACCCGGCGCCGAGATCACGGCAACGACGGCGGTCACCGACCCCGAGGGCGAGCCGGTGTCGCTGCGCTGGGTGCTGCGGCTCGAGTCGGGGGACTACATCACCGGCGGAGACTTCCGGCCGCAGCTGCCCGACATCGAGGGCGCAGTGCTGGAAGCGTCCGGCAGCACCGCGACGCTGCGCATGCCCGACAATCCAGGCGGCTACCGCCTGTTCGTCTACGCCAGGGACCCGGCCGGCAATGCCGCGACCGCGAACATCCCGCTGCTCGTCAAGGGCGAGCCGCGCACGCAGTTCCCGGTCTCGGTGTACGAGGAAGGATTCGAAAACATGCCGTGGGTGCCGAGCGGCGTCATGGGCAATACGCGATCACTTGACGTCGACGGCAACTCGAGCGAGTCCGTGCACGAAGGTTCGCATGCGATACGACTGCACTACAGCGGGCGCTTCGGCTGGGCCGGCGTCGCCTGGCAGCACCCGGCCAACAACTGGGGCGACATGGACGGTGGCTTCGACATGACCGGCGCCACGGCGCTCGAATTCTGGGTGCGCGGCGAAGCCGGCGGCGAGAGAGCGAGCTTCGGCGTCGGCCTGCTGGAGGAGAATACCGACTACCCGGACTCGGTGATCGTCAAGACGCAGATGATCGAACTGGATGCCGACTGGAAGAAATTCCGGATCGGCTTCGCCGAAGGCGATGACCTGTCGAGCATCAAGGTGCCGTTCGTCGTCACGATCGAAGGGCGGCGCAAGGCGGTCACGCTGTACCTGGACAGCATCCGCTTCGTGCAATAAGGCTCAGCCGGTGGCGGTGACGGCCGCGGAGGCAGGCGCCGTCGATTCCCGGACCTGGATCCTCGCCGGAATCGTTTCGATGCCGGTATTGGTCTGCCTGCCACGCGATCCCGCGATCAGGGCGCGCGAGGCCGCCTCGGCCATCGAGGCCAGCGGCTGCCGAATCGTCGTCAGCGACGGGTAGATCTGCTGTGCCAGCGACACGTCGTCGCAGCCGGCCACCGAGAGATCCCCTGGAATGCTGATGCCCATCCGGTTCGCGACCCGGACGACGCCCGCGGCCATGTCGTCGTTGGCCGAGAATATCGCCGTCGGCGGTTGATCGAGCTTCAGCAAGCTTTCCGCGCATTTCTCGCCCGAGCCGATCGAGTTGTCGCCTTCGACGACGAGTTCCTTCCGGTACGGCAGGCCGGACGCCTTCAGCCCGTCCCTGTAACCGGTAAAACGGTTGCCGACCGCCTTGTGCGTCCGGTTGCCCTTTATGAACGCTATGCGGGTATGTCCGAGTGACGCCAGGTAACGCGTCATCTCGGCGCTGATTTCGCGGTCGTTCGTGGCCACCTGGTATTCGTCGCCGTTGTCGGTGCCGGTCGACAGCAGCACGTACGGCGTGCTCGTCGCCTTCACCGCATCGACAATCGCGGGCATGTTCGACAGCGGTGCCGCGACGACGATGCCGGAAGGGCGCACCTGGGCAACCTGCTCCTGGAGCTCCGTGCCGGCGTTCTTCTCACCGTTCCTGCACGGGTGAATGAGCAGTTCGAATCCTTCCTCGCGACAGGCGCGCAGCGCACCTTCCTGCATCCTGATGATGTAACCGGCACTCGGCGCTTCGTAGGCACTCGGGTCGTCGTACACCAGCACGATAAGGCGCGATCGGTGGCTCGCGAGATTTCGGGCGGACGGGTTCGGCCGGTACCCGAGCTTGGCAATCGCATGCTCGACCTTGTCCTTGGTCGAGGCACGAACGTTGGGTTCCCGGTTGACCACGCGGGACACGGTCTTGATGGACACGCCGGCGAGCGCTGCGACATCCTCGATCGTGGCCCTGTGTTTGCTCATGCCGGCTTCCCGTCCCTGTCCCGCGCCCCGTCGGGCAATGCCCGTCTCAATGGGTGCTTTTTATTCTACTCAAGAATCGCCGGCGAACAGCATCGCCGGGTCCAGGGTGGCCGTCATCCTGCGTATACGTCCGTTGCGTGCGAACAGGTCCGCGCTCTGCTCGGCAGGAAGGCTCAGGTCCGGACAGTTCCGGTAGCTGCCATCGTCGAATTCGACCACGAGGTCTGACGCGTCGCTGTCGCCGAGGCGATAGACGATCGGTACCTGGCACCACGTAAATGCCAGGCACGGCCCGGACAGGTCGAGGGTCTGCCAGTTGTTGTCGATGTCCAGATACTGGAACAGCCTCGCATGCTCTGCGAATTCGCGAATCCGTAACAATGCCGGACGGAAGGAGACGCGGCCGTCGAGGACACGAATGCCGAGTTCGGCAAATCGCGTCAGCACCTCCTCCTTGACCTGGCCGGTCATGCCCGGCTGGCGCGCGCCCGCGTGCTTCGGCGTGTGCGAGTACGGATCCGTCGGAAAGGCGCCGTAGCCGGCCGTCGACTTGTTGCAGCCGATGCCGGCGCGACCCCGGTAGTAGAGTTCGCCCAGTCGACGCACCGCGGCTGGATCCGCCCCGTTGTCCACCGCTGCGAAATAGTTTTCGGCGAGCGCAAGCAGGAGCTTCGCAACCATGTGCCAGTAAATCGAGCCGAGCCCCTCGAAGCCGAACATCGTTCCCGAGCGGCCCGTGAACTCGCTGTGGTGAAACACGGTTTCGTACAGCTCGAGAATGGCGGCGCGATCAAGTGCCGATACGGGATAATTTTCTTCGCCGAGCCTGTCCAGCGCGGCGACGACGTCTTTGTCGTTTCCGAAGTCTGCATTGAAGCGCAGGCAGCCCTCGGCATCCCGCGCGACAATGCGGTCGTCGCCCTGCTCGAGCATAAGGTCGAGCAGCGGGATTGCCCGGATCTGCTCTTCCGGGACGCGATTGCGTTCGAGGAACCCAGGCAGGTGCCGGTCCGGGTACAGCATGAAGCTGTCCTGGTCGGCGCGATAGATCGTGCTTTCGTACAATGCTTCAACGACTTCTGCAGCCTCGTCCGCTGAAATCGTCCCTGCGCTGAGCGCCGCAACCTGCCCCTCGAGCATCGGGTAAAGATGCCGGACCGGCAAGGTCTCGTCGTCGAAGTTCGCAATGTTATAGGCGTGATACAGGCCATCGTCGCGCCGGTTCGCGGCGATGCTGCGATCGATGACCGCCTGCGCGTCGTCGAGCAGAGCGCGCACGCTGTCGATGTCGCGCTCGGAACGGTCGTCCAGCGTGTTTCGCGAGTACACGCGCTCCCTGAAGCTAGCAGCCGCGGCGCCGAGCGCGCACAGCGCGCGGTGGCGCAATGCGTCGGGGTCCGGCGTTTCGTCGAGTTCGGCGCGCACTCCGGCGAGTGCCGCCGCTGTGTCGCCGATCCAGCAATCAATTTCTTCTGTGACGGCAAACGTGCCCTGCTGGCCTTCCAGCAGGTCTTCGAGGAAGTGAATGTATCGCCGCATGTAATACAGCGTGACCACCGACAGGCCCTGGCCGACGAGCGCATTGTTGGCGTCATTCCATTCGGGCCGCTGCGTGTTGAGCCAGATTCCGCCATCGATGACCAGGTTCCCCAGCTTCGCGAGCAGCGGGACGAGCAGCTTCTCCAGCAGGTTTACCCGGTAGACCTCGCCCGACGAATCCTGGACCAGCTTGCCGTCCGCGCCGACTCTGGCGACGCGTCGCTCGACGAGGTCCGCGACCTCGCTGTCGAAGACAACGGTGTTCTTCGGGTCGGCGAAAAGTTGCTCGAGCGGCCTGATCCTGTATGGCACGTTGGCGTAGCAGAACACCGGCAGGTGCAGCAGCTCGTTGAGTTTCTGCGGGTGAAAGCTGCGCGAGAGTTCGAGGAGCTTCAGCAGGTAGATGAGCTGGTGATCGCCCCAGTAGCCGATGTGGCTCCACGGATTGCCCGGCTCCTCGACTTCCCAGTCGATGCCGTTCTTGGTGATGCGGTACGGGTTGTAGCCGTCGATCGTCGACGCGTTGACGAACTTTGCGACCATGTTTTCCACGAATTCGGGATAGCTGAAGCCCAGCGCCTCCCAGTTCTGGAAGATGTCGCGCCAGTTGCCCTGGTAGGCCAGCAGTTCCTCGCCGTTTTCGTCTTTGAGGTGAATCGCGAATTCGTTCCACGGACGGCTCGGGTCGCCGTGCCGGCGGCCGAACGTTATCGGCAGGTACTCGAGCGCGAGGCGCAGGAGCTGCATGTCGCCGGCGTCGCGCACCGCAGCTCGCAGCTCGTCCGTGCGCAGTGTCCCGGGCAGTGAATTGAGGAGCTCCCGGTTACGCTCGAAGACGGGCCGATTGAACGTCCGCACGGTGCGGCGGAAGTCCCTCGCCGTTACGTTGTACTGGTCGGCCACGATGCCGCCGCGCAACACGTTGAACAATACGTTCGCGTAATGATGTACCGCGACGTTTTCCTCGGCCGTCGACTGGAACGCATCGGCGGACCCCATGATGCGTGCGAGCCGGTCGGAACCTGCGTCGATGGACGCGGTGATGCGATCGAACAGCGTGGCATCCGAAAGCAGTGCCTGGCGCAATCGCACTACGTCGCACTGGGACTTTTCGGTATCGAGCACGATGCGCCAGGTTGCGATCCCGCCAGCTTCGAGGTTGTCGCCGACGTTGACGAGAAAAGCGCCGCGCACGCCGCGCCGCAGCCGCTCCGGGACGAGTTTCTGCCCATTGCGAAACGCGTCGAGCTGGGTGCTGGAAACGAGGATCGTCGGGTTGTCCAGGCCGAGGAAGTAAGCCGTGGTCGCCTTGAGCGATTCGCTGGGTTCCGGGCGGTCCGTGATGCCGGAATACAGGGTCAGCATCGCCAGGCCGGACGGCTCGTCGACTTCTGTCCACTTGTAGGCGTCGACGAGATTGCTGGAGACCGTCTGGGTGTAACGCGGCGTGCCTGCCGGAAGGATGTTCTGCAGACCGTCCAGTACGTCGATGTGCACATCGGCGGAGCCGATGTTCTCGAGTTCGCAGTCGCGCACGAAGCCGTGGTCCCCGCTCGTCGACCAGGTATATCGAAACGCCAGCCCGAGATCGTGATTGGTTTCTTCGAAGCACAGCTTGTTGCCCAGCGTGCTCTTGTAGAGGTTACGCGTGGTGGCGTAACGGTCCCGGTGTGCCCGGTTGAACGGTTCCCAGGAGCGCGTCCCTTCGGCGGTATTGACGCGCACGATCGTGCAGGGCCCGGTATGCGGCAGGCTCTCGTGGATCCTGTCGACCGGGATGTAAGGGAACAGGGCGGTGTCCGGGGACACGCGGCCCGCGGTGAGTCCGCCGGTCGACGAGACGAACAGCCAGTGGTCGTCGGAGGAAATGACGCTCATGAAGAAGGGCGGCATTTCGTCGACGTTGCAGATGCAGTACCAGCGCTCGCCCGCGCGGGTCACGAATTCGCCTGACACGTCGCGCGCGGCGGCGACGTCGATGCCCGTCGATCCGGCCGGTGCCACGCTACTCATCGGCGGCCTCTTCCGGGGGGGCTGGCGACACCTGGTCCGCGACTGCCGGCGCAGCGCGTCTCGTCGCCGGGCACAGCGATACCTGTCCCGATCCTGGCACAAGGGCGGCCGGGCGCGGACGCCGGGCCGACGTGGGATTTCCGCAACTCGCTGTACCTCGCAGTGTTATTTTTGGCGGCCGGCGACCGTCCGGATTCGCCTTCTGGACGGCCGCTGAAACCGGCTTCAGCGATTCTTGACAACGTTGTCAGCTTGCTTTATAACCGCGGTTGACAACGCTGTCAAATCAAGCCGGAAAGGCGCTGAATACTCAAAGCCGGAGCCGGTCAGCTGACCCGAGAAGTCAGCCGAACAGCGGCCAATTCGAATTCACTGTCAGGGGTGCTTCAGGCATGCACGAGCCTTCATTTACCAGGAAACCACTTGCCGTGGCCGTCGCCGTCGCGCTGGGTACGGTCGTTACGACGCCCAGGGAGTCTGTCGCTCAACAGGGTGACGACGACGACCGGATGATCGAGGAAGTTGTCGTCACGGGTATCCGCGGCAGCCTGAACCGGTCCATGGACATCAAGCGCAACGCGTCGGGTGTTGTCGACGCGATTTCAGCCGAAGACATCGGCAAGTTCCCGGACGCGAATCTCGCCGAGTCACTGCAGCGCATTACCGGCGTGTCGATTTCCCGCGAGCGCGGCGAGGGCAGCCAGATCACGGTGCGCGGATTCGGTCCGGAGTACAACCTGGTGACGGTCAACGGCCGCCAGATGCCGACGCACTATGGCCTCAGCCGCTCGTTCGATTTCGGTGATCTCGCCTCCGAAGGTGTGGCGGGCGTACAGATCTACAAGACGGGTCGCGCGGACGTGCCCTCCGGCGGCGTCGGGTCGACGGTAAACATCTCGACACCGGAGCCGCTCCGCGGCGAACCGACCGCAAGCCTCGCGATGAAGTCCGTATACGACACGTCGACTCGCGCCGGCGATACGATCACGCCGGAGTTCTCGGGAATCTATCTCGGGCGTTTCCTTGACGACACCGTGGGTGTATCCATCACGGCGTCCCACCAGACCCGCAACAACGGTGTGAACGCAGCCAGCGTCGGCGGCTGGTACACGCGGCCCGGCGACGACATCCTGCCGAACGGCAACCTCGATCGCAGGCTCGCGAACGATGCGAACCAGATCAATCGCCCGCAGACGGCGGACGAGAGCTACTCGATCCCGCAGTCCATGGCCTACAACATTGCCGAGTTCGAAAGCGAACGGACCAATGCGCAGCTCGTTCTGCAATACGCGCCGACCGAAGACATCATGGCAACGCTCGACTTCATGCGCTCCGAGTTCGAACTGGAGCGCCGCTACAGCGACCTGTCCGCCTGGTTCTCGAACACGGCGGCGGTTTCGCAGTCGAGCGAATGGACCGACGGCCCCATCGCCAGCCCGATCATCTACAGCGAGGTCGTCAACAACGCCGACTTCGCGATGGGCACCGGCGAGGACGGACGCAAGAACCGTAACGAATCGGTCGGCTTCAATGTCGAGTGGTTCGTCAATGACCGGCTCATGCTCGAGTTCGACTTCCACGAGTCTGAGGCAAAGACGGGCGCGAACAGCCCCAACGGCGTCAGTTCGCTGGTCACGATGGCCAGCTTCAACAAAGTCGGCCAGAGCATCATCACCGGTTTCGACATGCCGGTCATGGTGCTCGACCTGAACTCCGGAGGCGAAGCGAATCGCCCGCTGTACAGGAACGACATGCGCATCACCGGAAGCGTGTTCAGCAACGAACGCGCCATCATGGATCTCAAGCAGGCAAAGATCGCCGGATCCTTCGAAGAACTCTTCTTCGAGAATTCCAGCATCGATTTCGGCGTGCAGACGACGGAGGTCAGCAACAATTTCGTTTCCAGCGTCGTGCAGCTGAATACCTGGGGTGGCATCACGGAGCCGGGTTTCATCTCGGATATCCTGACCCGCTCGAGCATTGCAGGTCAGTTCGACCAACTGTCCGGTCACAATCATCCGCAGCTGCAGACCGAGTTCTTCACGGCTTCGCTGGCGGACCTGCAGGCGCGGGGCGAAGCGGCCTATGCCATGAGCGGCGATCCGTACGAGGCGGTCGGCGACTGTGGCACCGGCTACTGCGCATCGACCAACTGGGGCAACGTCGCACGCACGACCGAAGACACCCTGGCCGCCTACGTCCAGTTCAACTGGACCGGCGATATCAACAACTGGCCGGCAAACCTGCGGGTCGGGCTTCGCTACGAAGAGACGGACGTGAGTTCACCCGCTCTCAATCAGCAGTTCGACGGAACGCGCTGGACAGGTGCCGGAAACGAGTTGTTTGTCACGTTGGCGGAAGACGCCAACGGCAATCCGATCGTGAGGGAAACCAATTTCACCGGTGAATACGACGTTACGCTGCCGAGTTTCGATTTCGATATCGAGCCCTGGGAGAATATCGTCCTGCGTACGTCCATCAGCGAGACCATCACGAGACCTCCTTATGGCGCCATCCGCGGCGGCGTGACCGCCGCCAGCCGGCAGTTCAGCCCGATCGCGAACCCGGTGGCGGATTCCGGCAACCCGGGCCTCGTGCCGATCCAGTCGTTCAACGTCGACCTGTCGTTCGAGTGGTACTACGCCGACGGCAGTTACTTCTCCGCGGGCTGGTTCAAGAAGGACGTCGACAACTTTATCGGCAACGGTCTCGAGGAAGATGCGCTCTTCGGCCTTCCCAACATCATCGGTGGCGCGCTCTGGAACCGGGCGGTCTCCGAGAGCGGCCTCAACCCGGATAACTACACCCTGGTCGGCCGCTACATCCTCGACAACTACCAGGCCGATCCGGCGGTCGACGGAGAAACGATCTTCGGCGTGCCGGGAGATCCGCCGCTCGTCTGGACGGTCAGACGCCCGATCAACAACCGAACGGCCAAGTACGACGGTGTGGAAGTCAATCTGCAACACACGTTCGGCGACACCGGCTACGGCTTTATCGTCAACGCCACCTTTGCCGATGCCGATATCGGTTACGACGTGACCCGGCCGCTGGAAAACCAGTTCGTCCTGCAGGGCTTGAGCGATTCGGCCAACTTCATCGGATTCTACGACGGTGAGGACCTGAAGGTTCGCGTCGCCTACAACTGGCGCGACGACTTCCTCGCTGGCGCGGGCCAGGGGCAGGGCACGCTGACCAATCCGACGAACGTCGCGGCATACGGGCAGTGGGACGTGAACGCGACCTATTACTACAACGACAACCTCACGTTCTACTTCTCCGGTCTGAACGTCACGGAGGAAACCGTTCACGTCTACGGCCTGACGAAAAGGCAGGTGCTGCAGGCTGTTCAGGGTGGTCCCCGATATGACATCGGGCTCCGCTATCACTTCCAGTAACAGCAGCCACTGACCAGCAATGAACAAGTCAATTCTCAAACCTGGCCTTGGCAAGGCAGTAAAAGAACCAGTTTCAGGGGGCGTAATGCAGCCGCAAACATTCAATTCAAAAGACCGACTGTTTGGCACTTTTGCCAGGCGCCTTGGTGTGCTACTGGCGATGACGACCCTGCTGTCGGCATGCGACGGTCCCGGCAGCACCGTCACCGAGAACAATCTGCCCGAACCCGGCAAGGATGGCATACCGCCGACCCTGAACAGCGTCACGATCAAGATGGCGCGAGACCGCGATCCGAAGCCCGATGGCACGGCCAGCATGGGCCAGGAAGTACGCATCGACATCGTTGCCAGCGAAGCGCTGATGACGCCGCTCGTCACGATCAACGGCCAGGACGCGGAAGTCCAGGGCAGCGTTACCAGCTGGTTTGCCGTCCGTGCAATGGACGATACGGACGTCGACGGCGATATCTATTTCTCCATCGTGTACCAGGATATCAGTGGCGAACTGGGCAGGGCGGTCAATGAGACCACCGACGGCAGCGCCGTCCTCTACTGTCGCGACGGCTGCCCGGATGCGGGTGGCGGATCGCTGGCCGGCGACTGGAAACTGGATGGCGACGGCGCCGCCTCGGTCGGCCCCTCGGCCGGCAGCGCCGAGTGGTGGGCTTCCACCGCGGCCAACGGCGCCGGTCCAATGGAACGCGCCTGCTGGTTCGACGACATTTTCCGCTTCGGCAGTGACGGCTCATTCAGCAACGTCATGGGCAGCGAGACCTGGATCGAAACCTGGCAGGGCGCGGCGGCCGAAGGTTGCGGCGCCCCGGTGCCGCCACACGACGGCAGCTCGACCGGCACCTGGACCTATGATGCGGGTGCCGGCACGCTGACCATTTCCGGGCAGGGGTCGCACCTGGGCCTCGCGAAGGCGGTCAACGGGCAGGAACTGTCGAATCCTGCCGACGCGCCGGGATCCATCACTTACCAGGTCCTGACATTTGAAGGGGATTCCCTGGTCGTCACGCTCGAGACGGCACCGGGCGTCTGGTGGACGTTCCGATTGGCAAGAGAGCCCGCATCGCCGCTGGCCGGCAAGTGGAAGCTGGACGGTGACGGCGCTGCATCCGTCGGTCCAGCGCCCCTGAGCGCCGCCTGGTGGTCGTCGTCTGCCGCGAACGGCGCGGGTCCGATGGAGCGCGCCTGCTGGTTCGACGATATCTACGAGTTCGGTAACGACGGCTCGTTCATGAACATCCAGGGTAGCGAAACCTGGATCGAGACCTGGCAGGGCGCCATGGCCGAAGGCTGCGGTGCGCCGGTAGCGCCGCACGACGGCAGCAACGGCGCCATCTTCCAGTACGACGAGACCGCCGGCACGCTGACGTTGACCGGCCGCGGCGCCTACCTTGGTCTGGCCAAGGCCGTGAACGGCCAGGAACTGATGTCCCCGGGGGATACGCCGGAGTCGGTGAGCTACCAGGTCGCGACGCTGGACGGCGACAGCCTGACCGTCACGCTGGAAACGGCACCCGGCGTCTGGTGGACATTCCGCATG